>NZ_JBPKJK010000075.1:0-42200 GCF_051756985.1 Saccharothrix sabaoui | reverse complement strand
AGCGAACCGCGACCGCCCGCCCCCTCCGCGCCACCCGCGCCACCCGCCTCTGACCTGAACGCGGAACTCAGGGGTCCTGAACGTACGACTCTCGCGGTGCGGACGTACGAGTCGCCGGTGCTCCCGACGGGTCGTGCGTCCACGACGGTGTGGTTCGGAGTTCGGGTGGGGCACACTGGCGCTCGCCGTCGTCGCCGTCCCGCCGCCTCGTCGGGTCCGTCAGCACCCGACGAGGCGGTGCCGACCGGGTGCACGAGGTCGTCGGGACGGGGCCGGTCCTGTGTGGACGGGGAAACCCACCGGCGGACCACGGGGCCCGCTGGGCGGAGATGGGGAACTGTCGCTCACTCCCGGGGTTGTGGGGTTGCTCCTCGCGGGTGTGGTCGGGCCGGCATTCGGGTGGTTCTCGGTGGGTGGGACCCACCGACACTTTCAACGCGGCGCTCCACCGGTTCGACCGCGCTTTCGGCGGGCAGCGGGGTTCGTCGCGGGCGCTTCGCGTGAAATGCGGACACCCTTAGCAGTGAAACGAGCACTCATCGAAGTTTTCGTCACCCGACCGGACGCACCGGGGGATGCGAAACAACTGGGAGTGGAACTTCTGTGAACGCGCCACACGAATGGCTCATCGCGGACTGCTCGCATTGGCCGGTGGCGAGAACGAGGTGGTTGACCGGACCCCTGCTCCGCCGTCCGGCACGACTGGGCACGTGCTCCGGCGGGCGGCGGCGGATGGCGGCGGGTGGCGGCGGGCGGGTGCGGCCACCGAGGCGGTCGGGGCGACGGGGGTCGGGGGCGGACCACCCGGGGTGGAGGGACCGTTCCGCGGGCCGGGTCGCGCCATCGCCGCCGCTCACGGCGCCGCGGTGACCGCGAACACCGGGAGCGGACGGCGGCTCGGCGGTGACGGTCAGGTTTGTCGGAGGAGTGTGAGGAACGCCCGGAAAGGACGGTCCGCAAAGGTCAGCTGCGGTTCGGGCCGCTTGCTGTCCCGGACGCTCGTGGACGTCCGGGCCACGGACAGCTCCACGCAGTTGTTGCCCGCGCCGGAGTGGGTGCTCTTGCGCCACGTCTTGTCGTTGATCATGTGTCCTTCAGTGCCGTTGCCATTTTTCTGATCAACGAGGCCGAGTCCTTGGGCGACAGGGCGACCTCGTTCACCATTTCCTCGAAGTGCAGCAGGTACTTTTGCACATCGGCGCGATTGTCCACCCACTTACCACCGCCCGCGTACTCCAGGTACACGGCTGAAGGGTCGCTGTCCTCGAAGCGGAGGGCAGTCGCGCCGCCTCCGGACATGGTCCCGTGGGCACCGGCGCCGAACGGGACCACTTGGATGGTGATGTTGTCCTGCTTCCCCATCTCGAGCAAATGCGACAACTGCTCGCGCATGACGTCGCGGCTGCCCACGACGCGGTGCAGGGCGGCCTCGTCGATCACGGCGTGCAGGCGCAGGCCGGGCAGTCGGCGCTGCCTGTTCGCGAGCGCCGCGGCGACCTGCTCCGCCGACACGGCGGCGTCCATGAACCGCTGCCCGGCGAGCCGGATGGCGGCGGCGTACGCGGGCGTCTGGAGCAGCCCGGGGATGACGATCATCTCGATCGTGCGCACCTCCGTGGCGTCGGCCTCCTGCCGCGCGTAGGTGCGCGCCTCCGGTGTGTACGCCGCCGCGTACACCAGCCGGGTCCCGTCCTGCTTGGCGTCCTCCCAGAGGGCCTCGGCCTCGCGGCGCTCGGCGTCGGTGGCGCCGTACAGGCCCAGGAGCGCGCCCAGTTCGGTCCAACTCGGACTGATGTAGCCGTTCTCCATCCGGGACAGCGTGGACTGCGTCTTGCGCGTGAGCGCGTGGTAGTCGACCTCGGTCTTGCCGGCACGTTTGCGCAGGGCGTTCAGGAACTGGCCGAGCTTGCGCTTGCGTCGGGTTTGGACGGCTGCCATGCGGGACACTCCTCGCTGAAAAGAACTGCGAACACCCTAGTGCCCCGCCCGTCGCCGCCGGTTCGCGTGATCAAGCGCTATATGGTGCATATTCATCCCCATAAAATGCCTCCTGCCGGCGGGGTGCGCGCGATCGCGGGATGGGCGCTCGCGACGTGCGCCACGCCGCGCGACCCCACCGGCCCGCTCCCGGTGGCGGCGCACCACCGCAACTCCCGGACCTGCGGTGAACAGCCCTGACGGTCGGTTACCGCCGGCAGCGGGGCGTCCGTGACGACGGCTGCACGGGGGTGATCGGGCCCGGGAGCAAGAGGGGGCGACCGGCGGTGGCGGGGGACGTAGCCGGCGGCCGGGGGCGCGCGTTCCGGGCGTCGAGGGGCGTGATCGGCTCGGACTACGGTTCGGCCACATGTGCGCGGCCCCGCCGCGCGAGGTGGACGGCCGCCCGCCCGCGGCTTGACCTTGGAGTGCGCTCCAAGGTCTACCGTCGGGCCATGCGCGTTGCGGAACTGGCCGAGGCGGTGGGGGTCCGACCGGACACCGTCCGGTACTACGAACGGGCGGGGCTGCTGAACCCGCCGCCGCGGACGGCCTCGGGGTACCGGGCCTACCCGCGCGACGCGGTCGAGCGCATCCGGTTCGTGCGGGGGTGCCAGCACCTCGGGCTGACCCTGCGCGAGATCGCCGGCCTGCTGGCGGTGCGCGACACGGGCGTGTGCCCGTGCGAGCCCGCCGAGGAACTCCTGCACCGCCACATCGCCGAGCTGGACGCGGAACTGGCGCGGCTCACCGCGCTGCGCGCCGAGCTGGCGGGGATGGTGCGGGACCTGCCCGCCGGGCGCTGCCCGGACATCCGGCCGGGCACGTGGTGCCCGCCGGCCGAGGAGAGGGGGTGAACGGGGTGGACTGCGAGTGCGAGTGCTGCGGTACGGGCTGCTGCTGACCTGAGCGGCCCCACGCGGTCGGCGAGGCGCCCGCCGACCCGCTACAGCTCGCGGCTGAGCCAGGTCGACGCCTCGTCCGCGAACCCGTGCCGCCGGTAGAACCGGCGCGCGGCCTCGTTGCGGTCCTCGGTCTCCAGGAACACCTTGCGGGCACCGGCTCCGCGTGCCCGCTCGACCAGCTCGGCGATCACCGCGCCGCCCACGCCGTCGCCGCGGTTGCGCACGTAGAACTCGTCGAGCAGCGCGTCCCGCCCGCCGGACTCCAGCGAGTAGCCCCAGGTGAGCACCGCGTAGCCGGTGTCGAACAGCCACACCTGCCCGTGCGCGTCGTCGCGCAGCAGCGGTCCCAGGGCGGCGGTGACGACGCCTTCGTCGTACGCGTGCTCGTCCACCTCGTAGAACTCCCGCACCAGGGGCAGCAGCGCGGGCAGGTCGGTCGGGTCGGCACGGCGGATCAGATCGGGCACCCGATGAGGTTAGCCCGCCGGGAACATCCGGCAATCCACCTGAAATCGTCGGACCCCCGGTCCATGATGGCCCGATGGCAGACGCGATAGTGGCCGAGGGACTGGTCAAGCGCTACGGGTCGGTGGTGGCCCTCGACGGTCTCGACCTCGTGGTGCCGGAGGGCACCGTCATGGGCCTGCTCGGGCCGAACGGCGCGGGCAAGACCACGACGGTGCGGGTGTTGACGACGTTGCTGGAGCAGGACGAGGGCCGGGCGACGGTGACCGGGTTGGACGTCGTCGCGGACGCGAAGGAGCTGCGCCGCCGGATCGGGCTGTCCGGCCAGTACGCGGCGGTCGACGAGAACCTGACGGGGTTCGAGAACCTCGACATGGTGGGCAGGCTGTACCACCTGGGCAAGCGGCGCAGCCGGGAGCGGGCGCGCGAGCTGCTGGAGGTGTTCGACCTCGTGGAGGCGGGCGACCGGCCGGTGAAGGGCTACTCGGGCGGCATGCGGCGCAGGCTCGACCTGGCGGGCGCGCTGGTGGCGGAACCGGCGGTGCTGTTCCTCGACGAGCCGACCACGGGCCTGGACCCGCGCAGCCGGCTCGGCATGTGGGACGTGATCTCCGCGCTGGTGGCGGGCGGCACCACGCTGCTGCTGACCACGCAGTACCTGGAGGAGGCCGACCGGCTGGCGGACCGGATCGCGGTCATCGACCACGGCCGGGTCATCGCGCTGGGCACGGCCGACGAGCTGAAGGCCCAGGTGGGCGGTGAACGGCTGGAGCTGACCGTGGCCGGCGCGCAGGACGCGTTGACGGCGAAGTCCGCGCTGGCCCCGCTGGCGGTGGGCGAGATCGTGGTGGACGAGCGCGGGCACCGGCTGACGGTGCCGGTGTCGGGCGGGGCGGACGTGCTGGTGGACGGCATCCGGCGGCTGGACGCGGAGGCGGTGAAGGTGCTCGACGTCGGTCTGCGCAGGCCGACGCTGGACGACGTGTTCCTCTCGCTGACCGGGCACGCCACCGAGAACGTCGCGAACACCGAGAAGGAGCAGGGGGAGCAAGGGGCATGAGCGCGTTCACGGAGGCCCTGGGCGACGGCGCGGTCGTCGCCAAGCGCAACCTCATCAAGATCAAGCGGGTCCCGGACCTGCTGGTGTTCTCGACGTTGCAGCCGATCATGTTCGTGCTGCTGTTCGCCTACGTGTTCGGCGGGTCGATCGACGTGCCGGGCATGGACTACCGCGAGTTCCTGATGGCGGGGATCTTCGCGCAGACCGTGGTGTTCGGCGCGACGATCACCGGCTCGGGCCTGGCGGAGGACATCCAGAAGGGCGTGATCGACCGGTTCCGGTCGCTGCCCATGGCGCGGTCGGCGGTGCTGATCGGGCGGACCACGTCGGACCTGCTGAACAACGTGCTCGTCATCGTGGTGATGTCGTTGACCGGCCTGGCCGTCGGGTGGCGCATCCACTCGTCGCCGCTGGAGGCGCTGGCCGGGTTCGCGGTGCTGCTGCTGTTCGCCTACGCGCTGTCGTGGGGCATGGCGATCGTCGGGTTGATGGTGCGCAGCCCGGAGGTGTTCAACAACGCCTCGTTCATCGTGATCTTCCCGCTGACGTTCATCGCGAACACCTTCGTGCAGGAGAGCAACCTGCCCGGTCCGCTGCGGGTGTTCGCCGAGTGGAACCCGGTGTCGGCGGTGACCGCCGCGGCGCGCGAGCTGTTCGGCAACACCAACGAGTTGATGCCGGTGGCGCAGGCGTGGCCGTTGCGGCACCCGGTGGCGGCGACGCTGATCTGGGTCGTGGTGTTCCTCGCCGTCTTCGTGCCGCTGGCGATCCGCCAGTACCGCAAGGCGGTTTCCCGATAGCCGTTCAGGTTTCGAGCGAGAGGCGCGATGGGTAGTCCGGGGACATCAAGCCCCGAGGAGGCAGAGATGTCCACCGGCGTCGTCATCGGCGTGATCCTCATAGTGTTGGTCGTAGTGGGCGTGGGCGCCTTCCTGGTCCGGTCCGCCTTGCAGCGCAAGAGGTTGCGCTCGAAGTTCGGGCCCGAGTACGACCGGGCGCTGGAGGGCAAGGGCGACCGGACGGCCGCCGAACGCGAACTGGCCGAGCGGGAGCGCGAGCACGCCAAGCTCGAACTGCGCCCCCTCGACCCGGGGACGCGCGAGGCCTACGCGCGCAACTGGACCACCATCCAGGAGCAGTTCGTGGACGAGCCGTCGGCGGCGGTGGGCCAGGCGGACCGCTTGGTCACCGACCTGATGGCCGAGCGCGGCTACCCCACCGAGGAGTACGAGAAGCGGGTGTCGCTGCTGTCGGTCGAGCACGCGAACACGTTGGGCCACTACCGCGACGCGCACGAGATCCGCCGGCGCCAGGACCGCGGTGAGGCGTCGACCGAGGACCTCCGCACCGCGATGGTCCACTACCGGACCCTGTTCGAGGACCTGCTGGGCAACCGCAAGGACGGCGAACGCCGGGAAGGAGCGCGGTGATGGCCGAGCAGCGCCTCACCACGGAGGACTTCGCGTCCCCGCACAAGCACACCGACAGCACCCACACCGACAGCACGGCGGAGGGGCACGGCGGCACGCGGGACGACGCCGCCGGCCACGACCTCCCGGGGCACGACAGGGCCGGGCACGACACGGCAGGCCACGACACGGCCGGGTACGGCACCGCCGGCCACGACGCGGACACGAGCCGCGAGTGGCGCGAGCAGGACGCCACGGGCGGGTACGACGGGCGCGAGCCGGTCGAGCAGACGCCGTCCGACCGCGACGTGGCCGAGCCGCACCTGACCGACCAGGAGCGGTACGACGCCGAGCCGGTCGCCGCCGACGGGACCACCGCCGACAGGACGACCGACGACGGCACGACCGATGACAGGACGACCGACGACGAGTTCATCGACGAGACCGCGGCCGGCGAGGTCGGCGCGGCCCCGGTGGAGCACTCGCCGGTGGCCGTGACCGCCTCCGACGCGCCGCTGTTCACCACCGACGACGCCACGAACTACCGGGACGAGTGGCGGGCGTTGCAGGCGGACTTCGTCGACGACCCGCGCGAGGCGGTGCAGCGCGCCGACGAACTCGTCGCGCAGGTCATCCAGTCGCTGGCCACCACGTTCGCCGAGCACAAGCGCTCCCTGGAGGGGCAGTGGCAGCAGGGTGAGCAGGTCGAGACCGAGGAACTGCGCCAGGCCCTGAAGCGCTACCGCTCGTTCTTCGACCGGCTGCTGTCGGTCTGACGACGGTCTCCCCGTTGTGCATCTGGCGACCCAGGTGCACAACGGGTGTTTCATTTCCACCGGGTGTTCCGGGTGTTCCGGGTCCGCCTACAGCTCCCCGCCCCTGGGCAGCTCCCGGATCTCCATCTCCAGCACCTCGACCTCGTCGCTGACCGCCTCGTCGAGCATCCGGTCGAGCAGCTCGCGGCAGTCCGCCGAGGCCACCCCGAACCGGGGCACCAGCTCCCACCACACGGCGGGGTTGTTCCAGAACGAGCCCGACCCCTGGTCGACGCCGCCCAGGCAGCGCAGCCTCGGGTCGTCGTCCGACAGCCGCCGCACGTAGTCGATGAAGCGGGCGAGCGCGTTGGGGTTCAGCACCGGCACGGCACCGTACCCGCGCAGGCAGTCCTCGAGCTCCGACAGGAACTCTTCCTTGAACGTCACGGTGCCACCCCCGGTCCGTCCCGCGCCGCTGCGGGGCTGAGGAGGACTCACGTCCCTGTGGCAGTCAACGGTACCTCCGCGGGGGCGGAAGCAAATTCCTGCCAACGGGCGGTTCGCGGGCGGTGTTCGGCGCCACCCGCCCCGTCGACCCCCGCGAGGGGGAATACCGGACCGCCGAACCGCCGTGGATCATCCACAGTGGACGATCGACGGGTCACTCGGCGCGCAGGCTCGCCATGAAGCTGAACCGGTCGCCCCGGTAGAGCGAGCGGACCCGCTCGATCGGGTTGCCGTCGTCGTCATGGGACACGCGGTGCAGCAGCAGCATCGGCAGCGCCGGGTTGGTGCCGATCAGCAACGCCTCGCGCGGCGTCGCCAGCACCGTCTCCACCCGCTCCTCCGCCTCGGCGAACACCACGCCGAGGCGGTCGCGCAGGCACGCGTACAGCGACGTGGTCGGGTCGAACACGTCGAGCAGCGTCGGGAACCGCGCCGCCGACAGGTAGGTCGACTCCAGGCCCACCCGCTCGTCGTCGGCCAGCAGCACCCGCTCCAGGTGCACCACCGCGTCGCCGCGCTCCACCCGCAGGTCGCGGGCCAGCACCTCGTCGGCGGGCAGGTGCTCCACGGTGATCACGCTGCGCGCCGGGGCCACGCCCTGCCGCCGCATCCCGTCGGTGTAGCTGACCAGCGACAACGGCTGCACCAGCTTGGGCGGCGCGACGAACGTGCCGCTGCCCTGGCGGCGTTGCAACTTGCCCTCCAGCACGAGTTCGCCGACCGCCTGGCGCAGCGTCACGCGCGACACGGAGAAGCGCTCGGCCAGCTCCCGCTCCGACGGCAGCGCCGCCCCCTCCCCCAGCGCGTCGACGAGCCAGAGCAGCTCGGTCTTGACCGCGTAGTACCGCGGTATCCGACCGTGCTCGGGGATACCGGCGCGGACGGGACCGTCCGCGCGGTAGTGGGGCGCGAAATGCGATGCGGGCACGCAGCGAGCCTACGCAGGTGTCCGCGCCGGTCAGACCGCTATCGGAGTGGGTCCCAGATCACCCGACCGGCTCCGGCGGGTCCGGGATGGCGTAGCCCGAGTCGCCCACGTTGGCCTCCAGGGACTTGCGCCACTCGCCGCTGTCCATCATCTTCCGGACGGCCGCCGCGACCTTCGCCTTGCTGGTGGGGTCGCCGCGCCGCATCCCGATTCCGTAGCGCTCCTCGCTGAACGGCTTGCCGACCACCCTCAGCAGCTCGGGGTTCTGCGCGGCGTACCCGGCGAGGATCACGTCGTCGGTCGTCATGGTGTCGACCTGCTCGGCGAGCAGGGCGGTCACGCAGTCGCTGAAGTTGGGGTACTCGACCAGTTCCACGGACTGCGCGAACCGGTCGCGCACGAACTGGGCCGAGGTGGTGTTGGCGACCGAGCACAGCCTGAGCCCGTCGAGCGACTCCGGTCCGGTGATCCGGACATCGGTCGACCGCACCAGGAGGTCCTGCCCCGCGATGAAGTACGGACCCACGAAGTCGATGACCTCCTCGCGCTTCTCGGTGATGGAGTAGCTGGAGACGACGAGGTCGACCTTGCCCTCCGTGAGGAGTTTCTCGCGCTCCGACGGAAGTGCTTCGGTGAACGTTATTCCCGATTCCTCCACACCGAGTTCCTTGGCCACGTAACGGGCCACGTCGACGTCGAAGCCCCGGAACGTGCCGTCGAGCCGGCGGATGCCGAGTCTTGGCTGGTCGTAGGCCACGGCGATGGTCAACTTCTCGGAGCCGCTCGCCCGGCCGGCGACGGTGGTGCCGTCACCGGAGGAGCACGAGGCGAAAACGAGCGCGGCGGAACACGTCGCCACGAGGGCGCGCAACGGTGCCAGTGCCATTCTTCCCCTTGTCATGCGGTTCCTCGGGATGGACGGAACCTAGGCGCGGAAAGGGGTTCCGTCCATAGGCGCAGGACGGCGGGCGGCATTGGATCGGTCAAGCGTGACGGTTGCGCAACAAGATCGCGTTCCCGGTAACGCGGTCAGCGCGCGCCACCGGGTGGGCGCAGCCGGCGCGGACCGGTGTCGTGCCTCGACGGCGGCGGGCCGAGCGTGACGCGGGCGCTGCTGACGTAGGCGCCGGCGGCGCTGGCGAGCACCGGTTCCAGGGCCAGCTCGCGCACCTCGGGGAGGTCCTCGGCGAGCGCGGCGAGCCGGAGCACGAGGTCCTCCAGCGCGGGCAGGTCCGCCGCCTCGTCACCGCGGTAGCCCGCGAGCAGCGGCGCGGCCTTGGGTGCGCGCACGAGCGCCGCCGCGTCGGCGTCGGTCAGCGGCACGGCGCGGTACGCGCGGTCCCCCAGCAGGTCGCTGACCAGCCCGGACAACCCGAACGAGACGAGCGTGCCGAACGACGGGTCGTCCTGGAGGCCCAGCACGCAGGAGATGCCCTTGGGCGCCATCCGCTGCACGTAGACGTCCCGCCGATCGGACACCTCGGCGAGCATCGCGTACGCGCTGCGCACGGCCTCCTCGGCGGACAGGTCCAGCCGCACGCCCACCAGGTCGGTGCGGTGCCGCAGCCGGTCGTCGGTCGACTTGAGGGCCACCGGGTAGCCCAGCTCCCCGGCGGCGCGCACCGCGTCGTCGGCGGAGCCGACCACCCGGAACGGCACGACCTCGACGCCGTAGCAGGCCAGCAGGCGCACGGCGGTGTCGTCGTCGAGCCGGACCTCGCCCGCCCCGTCCGGTCCGGTCCCGTCCGGTCCCAGGGTGTCGACCAGCGCGTCGACCAGGGCGTGGGCCGCCTCGGGGTCGATGCCGTCGGGGCGGGTGAAGCGGCCCTGGGGCGCGGACCGCCAGCGCGCGTACCGGGTGACCCTGGCCAGCGCGAGCACCGCCCGTTCCGGGCTCGGGTAGGACGGCACGGAGCCGCGGCCGGGCGCGCCGCCGGGACCGGGCACGGCCAGTTCGGCGGGCACGCCCTCCACGGCGAGGAACGTGGACGCGATCGGCTTGGCGGTGTTGCCCCGCACCACGTCGCGCAGCGCGCGGGCGAACGCGGCGCCGGGCACCGCCAGCGGCGGCACGAACACCACGACGAGGGCGTCCGCGCCGGGGTCGTCCAGGGCGGTCTTCACGGCGGCGGCGAACGCCTCGGGCCCGGCCTGCGAGCCCACGTCCACCGGGTCGCCCGCCAGCTCCAGGCCCTGCGCGAGGGCGGTGTCGGCGGCCAGCAGGCCGATCGCGGTCGAGTTGCCGACCACGGCCACCCGGGGCCCGGCGGGCAGCGGCTGGTGCGCGAGCAGCAGGGCGGTGTCGAACAGCTGGGCCAGCGACTCCACCCGGATCACGCCCGCCTGCTCGAACAGCGCCTGCACGCTCGCCTCGTCCACCGGCACGGAGGTGGCGGCGAGCGCGGGCGTGACGGCGTGCCGGCCGGACTTCACCGCCACGATCGGCTTGGTGCGGCCCAGCCGGCGGGCCAGCCTGGCGAACTTGCGCGGGTTGCCGAACGACTCCAGGTACAGCAGCACCACGTCGGTCGCCGGGTCGGTCTCCCAGTACTGGAGCAGGTCGTTGCCGGACACGTCGGCGCGGTTGCCCGCGGAGACGAACGTGGACAGGCCGAGGCCGCGCTCGGCGGCGGTCGCCAGGATCGCGGTGCCCAGCGCACCGGACTGGCAGAAGAACCCGGTGCGGCCGGGGACGGGCAGCCTCGGCGCCAGCGTGGCGTTCAGCCGCACGGCCGGGTCGGTGTTGAGCACGCCCAGGGCGTTCGGGCCGACGACCCGCATCCCGTGGGCGCGGGCCTCGGCGGTGAGCCTGCGCTCGGCGCTCAGCCCCGAGCCTCCCGTCTCGCCGAACCCCGACGTGACCACGACCAGCGCCTTCACCCCCTTGGCGAGGCAGGCGTCCATGACGTCGTCCACGCGCGCGGCGGGCACGGCGACCACGGCCAGGTCCACGTCGTCGGGGATCTCCAGCACCGACGGGTAGGCGCGCACGCCCCGCACGGACCGGTGCTCGGCGTTCACCGGGTACACCGGGCCGCTGAAGTCGCCGGTCAGCAGGTTCGCCAGCACGGCGTGGCCGATCTTGGTCTGGTCGGTCGACGCGCCGATCACCGCCACCGACCGCGGGTGCAGCAGGTTGTGCACGCTGCGCGCCTCGGCGGCCTGCTCGCGGGCGCGGGCCACCTCCACCGACGCCTCGGTGGGGTCGATGTCGAACTCCAGGTGCAGCGCGCCCTCCTCGAAGGCGCGGCTG
The DNA here is from genome assembly GCF_051756985.1 of Saccharothrix sabaoui. Taxonomy (NCBI): domain Bacteria; kingdom Bacillati; phylum Actinomycetota; class Actinomycetes; order Pseudonocardiales; family Pseudonocardiaceae; genus Saccharothrix; species Saccharothrix sabaoui. The sequence continues at coordinate 30,941 of NZ_JBPKJK010000075.1, read as the reverse complement.
ACCTTGTAGCCCGCGTCCCGGAAGACCCGCACCATCTGGCCGTTCTCGGCCAGCACCTCGGCGGTGAACCGGCTCAGCCCGCGTTCGCGCGCGGCGGCGGCCAGGTGCTCCAGCAGGATCGAGCCGAGCCCGCGGCCCTGGTGGACGTCCTCCACGACGAACGCCACCTCGGCCGAACCGCCGCCGCCGAGCCGGTCGTAGCGGCCGACGGCGACGATGTCGTCGCCCAGCAGCGCGGTGAACGCGACGCGGTCGACGTGGTCCACGGTGCTGAACCGGTCGAGGTCCCGCTTCGGCATCCGCGGGTAGGGGCCGAAGTAGCGGAAGTAGCGGGTCCGCTCGGACAGCCTGCCGTGGAACGCGAGGAGCTTCTCGGCGTCGTCGGGGGTGATCGGGCGCAGGTGGACGGTGCCGCCGTCGCTGAGCACGACGTCGGCCTCCCAGTGCCGGGGGTAGTCGTACGGGTCCGGTGCGTTCGCGTCGGTCTCGTCCACGGGTCAGTCCCTGGGGTCTTCGGGGTCCAGGCCGTGCAGCGGGAACAACGCCCGCCGGGTGTCGCGGACCGCGACGTCCACGGGGGTGTCCACCTCGCCGCCCCACGGCGTGAAGCCGGTCTCGGAGCCGTCCGTCATCGACGTCGGCAGGGGCCGGTCCGGGGCGAGCCCGGCGGCGTGCGCGACCCAGTCGGCGGGCAGCGGCGCGTTCGGGTCGACGTCCCGGTCCAGCACGGTGGCCAGCAGGTGCGTCCAGCTGCGGGGCACGACGCGCAGCAGCTCGTACCCGCCGCCGCCCAGCGCGAGCCACTTGCCGCCCGCGACCTCCTCGGCCAGCTCGCGCAGCCGCCGGTACGCGGCGCGGTGGCCGTCCACGGTGAGCGCCAGGTCGGCCAGCGGGTCCTCGCGGTGGGTGTCCACGCCGCACTGGGTGACCAGCAGCTGCGGCCGGAACGCCCGCAGCAGGGCGGGCACGGTCGCCTCGAACGCCCGCAGCCACGCCGCGTCGCCGGTGCCGGGCGGCAGGGCCAGGTTGACGCTCGTGCCCTCCGCGCCGGCGCCGCCCAGTTCGGAGGGCCGGCCGGTGCCGGGCCACAGGCTCAGCGGGTTCTGGTGCAGCGAGACGGTGAGCACGCGCGGGTCGTCGTAGAACGCGGCCTGCACGCCGTCGCCGTGGTGCACGTCGGTGTCGACGTAGGCGATCCGCTCGAAGCCCTGGTCGAGCAGCCACGAGATGGCCACCGCGCAGTCGTTGTAGACGCAGAACCCGGCCGCGTGGTCGCGCATGGCGTGGTGCAGGCCGCCCGCGATGTTCACCGCCCGGTCCACCTCGCCGGAGGCGATCTTCCGCGCGGCGGCCAGCGAACCGCCCACGACCAGCGCCGATGCCTCGTGCATGCGGGCGAACACCGGGTTGTCGGCGGTGCCCAGGCCGTGCCCGACGTCCCAGCCCGCCATCGGCGCGGCCCGCACGGCGTTGAGGTAGGACGGCTCGTGGACGCGTTCGATGTCGGCCTCGGTGGCCGGGGCCGGCGAGATGAGGTCCACGCCGTCCAGCACGCCGAGCGACGCGGCGAGCCGGATGGTCAGGTCCAGCCGCACGGGGTTGAGCGGGTGGTCGCCGCCCAGGTCGTACGCCAGGAAGGACTCGTCCCAGACGACCGCGGCCGTCCCCGTCCCGCCCACCCTGCCCTTGTCCGCGCCCATGCGACGAAACCTAGCCCAGGGGGCGCGGCGGCGTGTGATCACAGGTTGGTCGCCCTGGCCGTGGGGGTGTGCCCGGTGCACTTAGAGTCTCGCGTGACGACGCGGGCAGGATTGCGACCATCGAGGATGGAACCCCGCACGTCGGAACGAGGTCATAGACGACATGCACCTGCGACGAGTTCCCGCCCTGACGGCCGCGTTGGCCCTGGCGCTCACGCTCGGCCTGTCCGCGTGCGCCACCACGGTCGCGGGCAAGCCGTTGGCCGCGGCCGGCGGCGGCTCGGCCGCGGAGAAGAGCACGGACAAGAGCGTCCCCGGCAAGCCGTCCGCGACCAAGCCGAGCAAGGTCGAGCCGAGCGCGCCGGGGACGGGCGGGCAGAAGCCGAGCGGTGACGTGAAGATCGCCACCAAGAAGAAGACCGAGGGCTACGAGGACTGCGACATCCTCACGCCCGAGGACGTCGCCGCGGCCGTCGGCGCCGCCAAGGGTGGCGAGAAGGGCTGCGTGCAGAGCACCGAGGACCCGTTCGCGGTGGTGCTGTTCATGGTGACGTTCGCCGAGTACGAGGGCGAGGCGCGGACCATCGAGGTCGGCGGCAACACCGCGTACGAGGTGAAGGAGAGCGGCGGCGACTGCTCGGTGATCGTGATGCTGACCGACGACCCGGACGAGATCACCCCGGCGTTCCTGGCGAGCGTGACGCCGATCGACGAGATCGACCCGTGCGCCATCGCCCTCAAGCTGGCCACGAAGGGCTTCGAGAAGATCCCCAACGCCTGACGGTCGGTCCGGCGCCCGGGTCCTGAGCGCAGAACTCAGGGGACCCGGGCGTTGGACTCTCGGGGGCTGGACGTTGGACTCTCGGGGCCGGTTACGGGGTGTCGCCCGTCGCGGCGGGGCGGGCGGGGTCGTTCGACCACTCCGACCACGAGCCCGGGTACAGCGGCGCGGGGGCGTCCGCGGTGGTCACGCCCGCCACCTCCAGGGCCAGCACCACCGAACTGGCCGTCACGCCCGAGCCGCAGTAGGCCGCGACCGGCGTGCCCCCGGTCACCCCGAGCCCCGCGAAGCGCTCCGCCAGCGCGTCCGGCGCGAGCCAGCGACCCCCGGACGTGTGCCCCGAGGTGGGCGCGTTCAGCGCACCCGGGATGTGCCCGGCGCGCGGGTCCACCGGCTCGGTCTCGCCGCGGTAGCGCTCGGGCGCGCGGGCGTCGAGCAGCGCCCCGCTCCGCGCGAAGTCGGCGGCCTCGTCCGCGGTCAGGGTCGGCATCGCGCCGGGGCGCACGGTGATGTCGCCCGGTTCGGGTGACGGGGTGTCCGTCGCGACCGGCAGGCCGGCCGCGGTCCACGCCGCGAACCCGCCGTCCAGGACCGCCACTTCCGGGTGACCTGACCAGCGCAGCAGCCACCAGGCGCGCGCGGCGACCGACCCGTCGGCGGCGTCGTACACCACGACCGGGTGACCTTCGCGGACGCCGGCCGACCGCAGCGCGGCCTGGAGGACGGCCGGTTCGGGCAGCGGGTGGCGCCCCCCGGCGCCGGGGGGCGCGGCCAGCTCGGTGTCCAGGTCCAGGTAGACGGCGCCGGGAACGTGCCCGACCTCGTAGTCTTGACGTCCCGGGGGTCCGCCCAACCGCCAGCGGACGTCGAGCACGACCGGGACTCGCGCGCCGTCCAGCGCGGAGGCCAGGGCTTCGGTGCTGATCAGTGGATGCACGGCACCATCCTGCACCCGTGACCGGCCGACTAGCATTGACGCCATACGAAGGGGAGCGGGTGTGAACGACCTCATCGACACGACGGAGATGTACCTCCGCACTATCTACGAGCTCGAAGAAGAAGGTGTGGTGCCCCTGCGCGCCCGCATCGCCGAGCGGTTGGGCCAGAGCGGCCCGACGGTGAGCCAGACCGTCGGGCGCATGGAGCGCGACGGCCTCGTGGTCGTCGCCGACGACCGCCACCTGGAGCTCACCGAACAGGGTCGCAACCTCGCCGTCGCGGTCATGCGCAAGCACCGGCTCGCCGAACGCCTCCTGGTCGACGTGATCGGCCTGGAGTGGGAGCACGTGCACAGCGAGGCGTGCCGCTGGGAGCACGTCATGAGCGAGGCGGTCGAGCGCAAGCTGGTGAAGCTGCTCGGCAACCCCACCACCTCGCCCTACGGCAACCCCATCCCCGGTCTGGACAAGTTGGGCGACGGCGAGCCCGCGCCCCCCGCCGAGGCCGACCTGGTGCGCATCGACGAGGTGGCCCGCCGCGGCGGCGGCCACGTCGAGGTGCGCCGCATCGCCGAGCACGTGCAGCTCGACCCCGACCTGATGGCCGAGCTGAAGGCCGCGGGCGTGGTGCCGGGCGGCACGGTCGAGGTCGACTCGATGGGCGGTGCCCGGGTCGTGCAGGTGCGCGGCAACGGCACGGTCGCCGAGCTGGACCCCGCGGTGGCGCACGCCGTGCTGGTGCAGGCCCGGTGACGCCCGACGCGACGTCGCGCGGCCGGCAGGAGCCCGCGGACCGCGCGTCCGGCGCGTTCGAGCGGCTGCGCGGCGACGCCCCGGCCGGCGTGTGGTCCGCGCCCGGTCGGGTGAACTTGATCGGGGAGCACACGGACTACAACGACGGTTTCGTGCTGCCGTTCGCGCTGCCCCACCGGACCGCGGTCGCCGCGTCCCCGCGCGACGACGGGATGCTGCACGTGGCCACGCTCGGTGACGACGGCGGCGTGCAGCGGGCCGAGCCCGTCGCGGTCGCCGACCTGGAGCCCGGCGGGGTGCCCGGCTGGGCCGCCTACCCGGCCGGGGTGGCGTGGGCGCTGCGCGAGCAGGGCGTGACGGGCGGCGCCGACCTGGTGATCGCGGGCGACGTGCCCGCCGGCGCGGGCCTGTCCTCGTCGCACGCGCTGGAGTGCGCGGTGGCGCTCGCGCTGCTGGACCTGGCCGGCCGCCCGGCCGACGACCTGCCGCGGGTGGCGCGCTGGGTGCAGCGCGCCGAGAACGACTTCGTCGGCGCGCCCACCGGCCTGCTCGACCAGACCGCGTCGCTGTGCTGCACCGAGGCGCACGTGCTGTTCCTCGACGTGCGCTCCTTCAAGGCCGAGCAGGTGCCGTTCGACGCCGCCGCGCACGGCCTGGAGGTCCTGGTCGTGGACACCCGGGCCAACCACTCGCACACCGACGGCGGCTACGGCGCGCGCCGGGCGGGCTGCGAGGAGGCGGCCGGGCTGCTGGGCGTGCCCGCGCTGCGCGACGTGCACGTCGCCGAGCTGGACGGCGCGCTGGACCGGCTGCCCGACCGGCTGCGACCGCTCGTGCGGCACGTCGTGACCGAGAACGAGCGGGTGCTGGCGGCGGTGGAGCTGCTGCGCACCGGCCGGCTCGCCGAGCTGGGTCCGCTGCTGGACGCGTCGCACGCGTCGCTGCGCGACGACTACAAGGTGTCCGTGCCGGAGCTGGACGCGGCCGTGGACGCGGCGAAGGCGGCGGGCGCGCTGGGCGCGCGCATGGTGGGCGGCGGGTTCGGCGGGTCGGCCATCGCGCTGGTGCCCGTCGACCGGCACGACGAGGTCGTGGCCCGGGTGCGGTCGGCGTTCGCCGAGCACGGCTGGACCGCGCCGAGGACGTTCACCGCCGTGCCCTCGGCGGGCGCGGGCCGGGACCGCTGACGCGGGACAGGACCGCTGACGCGGGACAGGACCGCTGACGTGGGGCGAGACCACTGACGCGGGACAGGACCGCTGACGCGGGCCGGACGAAGCGGGACCGCCGGTACCGGGGCACGGACCGCTACCGCGCGCGGGGGCGTCGAACGCGACCCGCGCGCGGACGTACTGATCATCGAGGCGAAGGTGGGGTTGGAAGGGTGAAGTTGCTCGTCACGGGCGGCGCCGGGTACGTGGGCAGCGTCTGCGCGGCCAGGCTGGTGGAGGCCGGGCACGAGGTGGTCGTGCTGGACGACCTGTCCACCGGGCACGCGGACGCGGTGCCGGACGGGGCCCGGCTGGTCGAGGCGGGCATCGACGAGGCGATCGGCGAGGTGCTCGCCGCAGGCGTGGGCGGCGCGGGCTTCGACGGCGTGCTGCACTTCGCCGCCAAGTCGCTGGTCGGCGAGTCCATGCAGGACCCCGCGAAGTACTGGCACGGCAACGTGGTCACCTCGCTGCGGCTGCTGGACGCCATGCGCGAGCACGGCACGCCCCGCCTGGTGTTCTCCTCCACCGCCGCCACCTACGGCGAGCCGGAGCAGGTGCCGATCGCCGAGACCGCGCCGACCCGCCCCACCAACACCTACGGCGCGACCAAGCTGGCCATCGACCACGCCATCACCTCCTACGCCGCCGCGCACGGCCTGGCCGCGGTCAGCCTGCGCTACTTCAACGTCGCGGGCGCCTACGGCCGCTTCGGCGAGCGGCACGGCGTGGAGACCCACCTGATCCCGCTGGTGCTCCAGGTCGCCCTCGGGCAGCGCGAGCGGATCCAGGTGTACGGCGAGGACTGGCCCACCGAGGACGGCACCTGCGTGCGCGACTACATCCACGTCGTGGACCTCGCCGACGCGCACCTGCTGGCGCTGGAGCACGCGGCGGCGGGCGAGCACCGCATCTACAACCTGGGCAACGGGTTGGGCTTCTCGGTCAAGCAGGTCGTCGAGGCGTGCCGGGAGGTGACCGGCCACCCGATCCCGGCGGCCGTGGCGCCCCGGCGCGCGGGCGACCCCGCCGTGCTGGTGGCCTCCAGCGAGCGGGCGCGCACCGAACTGGGGTGGAAGCCCGAGCGCGTTGACCTGGCCGGCATCGTGAACGACGCGTGGGAGTTCACCCGGTCACTACAGGGGGCGTGATGACAGGCAAGATCACCGAGGCCGGGTTCGGGGACCTGACCTCGTACAACGGGATGCCGCGGGTGTCGTCGCTGGCGCTGTCGCCGGACGGCGCGCGGCTCGTCGCGGTGGTGTCCTCGCCGTCACCGGACGGCAAGGCGTGGCAGGGCGCGCTGTGGGAGGTCGACCCGACCGGCGAACGGCCGGCGCGGCGGCTGACCCGCGGCGCGAAGGGCGAGGGCGCGCCCGCGTTCACGCCCGACGGCGGGCTGCTGTTCGTGTCGTCGCGGCCCGACCAGGAGGCGAAGCCGAACGAGGGCAAGGCCAAGGACAAGGCGGCGCTGTGGCTGCTGCCGCCGACCGGCGAGGCCCGTGAGCTGTTCCGGCCCGCCGGCGGCGTGGCCGAGTTCGCGGTGGCGCGGCAGGCGGGCACCGTGCTGCTGGCGTCGGGCGCGCACCCCGGCGTCGGGTTCGGCGAGCAGGACGAGGAGCTGCGCAAGGCCCGCGAGGACGCCGGCGTGACGGCGATCCTGCACGAGTCCTACCCGGTCAGGCACTGGGACGCCGACCTCGGCCCCTGCTTCCCCCGGCTGCTGACCACCTCGGCCCCGGTCGGCGTGGACAGCCCGCGCCTCGACCCGGCGGCCGGCCTGGTCGACCTGACGCCGAACGCGTCGGCGCGGCTGGACGACTCGCCGGCGATCAGCCCGGACGGCCGGTGGGTCGTGCACACCGAGAGCGTCGAGGTGAGCCCGGCCTACGGCAGGCGCGTGCGGCTGCGGCTGTCGGCGGCGGACGGCTCGTCGACCCGCGTGCTGGCCGAGCGCGAGGGCCACTCGTTCCTCCAGCCGGTCTTCCTGCCCGACTCGTCGGGCGTGGTCGCGGTGCGCGCGTTCGACTCGACGCCGGACGAGCCGTGGACCAACACCCTGGTCCGCATCCCGCTCGACGGCGACGCGGTCGACCTCGCGGCGGACTTCCCGGAGGAGCCCGAGCACCCGGTGGTGAGCCCGAACGGGTCGGCGGTGTACTTCACCAGCAGCCACCGGGGGCACCAGCCGATCTGGCGGCTGGACCTGGCGTCCGGCGAGGTCGTGAAGCTGACCGCGTCCGGCGCGTACACCGACGTGCGGGTCAGCCCCGACGGCGGCTCCGTCTACGCGCTGCGCAGCGCGTGGGACCACCCGCCGCGGCCGGTGCGGTTGTCGGCGTCGGGCGCGGACCAGGAGCCGGTGCCGCTGCCCGCGCCCGGCGAGGTCGAGTCGCTGCCCGGCACGCTGACCGAGGTCGAGACCACCGCGGCCGACGGGCGGACCGTGCGGGCGTGGCTGGTGCTGCCGACCGGCGCCTCCGCCGAGCGGCCCGCGCCGCTGCTGCTGTGGGTGCACGGCGGCCCGGTGATGAGCTGGAGCGGGTGGAGCTGGCGCTGGAACCCGTGGCTGATGGCGGCGCGCGGGTACGCCGTGCTGCTGCCGGACCCGGCGCTGTCCACCGGCTACGGGCACGACTTCGTGCGCGCCGGCTGGGCGTCGTGGGGCGCGAAGCCGTACACGGACCTGATGGAGATCACCGATGTCGTCGTGCGGCGCGACGACGTCGACGAGACGCGCACGGCCGCCATGGGCGGGTCGTTCGGCGGGTACATGGCGAACTGGATCGCCACCCAGACCGACCGGTTCAAGGCGATCGTGACGCACGCGTCGCTGTGGCACCTGGACGCGTTCACCGGCACCACGGACGACTCGTACTACTGGATCCGCGAGATGGGCGACCCGCTCGTGCAGGACGAGCGGGTGCGCGCCAACTCGCCGCACCTGCGCGTCGCGGACATCAGGACGCCCATGCTGGTGATCCACGGCGACAAGGACTACCGCGTCCCGATCGGCGAGGGGCAGCGGCTGTACTTCGACCTGGTGCGGCACGGCGTGCCCGCGAAGTTCCTGTACTTCCCGAGCGAGAACCACTGGATCCTGACGCCGGGCAACTCGAAGGTCTGGTACGAGACGATCTTCGCGTTCCTCGCCGAGCACGTGCTCGGCGAGGAGTGGGTGCGCCCGGACCTGGTCTAGGTCGTACGCCCCCCGACGGGGCTCCCCGGTGCGGGTCGGTGATCGACCGGTCCGCACCGGAGGCCGTCGCGGCCTGGTCGGTCACGCACCGGGCGGTGAGGGGTCAGGTCACCTCCGGCGGGGACGGCGGGGTGGCCGAGGTGAGCGGGGCCGGCGGGGGCGGGTGGTCGGCGGCGGCCTGGTCGGCCAGCCCGCGGAGGGTGTCCGGGGGCAGGGCGGTGTCCAGGGCCGCTCTCAGGAGCTCGGCGAGGCGGTGGCCCGGGTGGGCCTGTTCGGCCCGGTCCAGGGCCAGCGCCGCCAGGGTGCCCAACCCCCTCAGGTAGGCGGAGAAGGCGAGGAGGGTCGCGGGTTCCGCGCGTTCCGGGGCCGGGCAGGCGCGGGTCAGCTCCAGCCAGAGGTCCTCGGCGCCGCGGGCGTGCTCGCCCGTGCAGTGGGCCAGGCTCGCGTCGCGCACCCACGGGTTGGACAGGGCGTGGGCCAGGTCGGCCACCTCCTCGTCGGTCAGGGGGCGCTTCCTGGTCGCCGCCCGCACGACCTCGGCCCGCACCAGCTCGCGGTGGCGGGACTGGAGGGCCTCGTCGGTGGGCGGGGCGGTGTCGGTGGCGCGGCGGTCGAGCAGCCGCGCCCGGCGGGCCAGGACCTCCGGCGGGTCGGGGGTCAGCAGTTCGGCCATCGCGGCACGGCTGGCGAACGTCACGAAGCCCTGGGCGGCCGAGGTGGCGGCCAGGGTGGTGGCGGTCGGGTCCGGGACGGTGCCGCGGGTGCCCGCGTCGTGGTAGTCGAACCACGGCTCGCCGGCCGCGGTCGCGGCGGTCCACACCGCGAGCACCAGCGGCACGCCCACCGCGTGCAGGCCGTCGTCCAGCTCGTCGACGAGGCGGTCGTGCGGCAGGTCCCCCGGCGGGTCGCCCGAGCCGCCGCCGACCACGACGGCCACCGCGGTGGCGCGGTGGCAGCGCGCGAGCGGGGTCATCAGTTGGCCGACCACGGCGCGCACGCGGTCCGGCGGGGGCAGGTCGGTGCGCAGCGTCACGGCCACGGAGGGGCCCTCCAGGGCCAGCAGCACCAGCGAGTCGACCGGGTGGAAGCCCAGCAGGTGCGGGAGGGCGGCGATCAGGTCGCCCGGGTCCTGGACGCGGGGCGTGGGGAGCAGGTCGTTGGTCATGCCACGACTGTGGGGCAAGCGGCCGGTCGGCGGCGGGCGGGAGGGCCGACCTGTGGACAACTCGGAAAAGGCCGCTCCCGCGCGGGGCGGGAGCGGCCGGCGACCTGCGGGAACTCAGCAGTCGGGGGCGACCCGACCGTCCGAACCTGTGTACACGTAGGCGTCGGAGACGTAACCCGAGCCGATCCTGTCCCACAGGTTGGTGGTGCCGTACTTGCCGGTGACCGTGGTGCCGGTGGTCTGGCAGCTGATGGTCACGGTCGCGCCGTCGGCGACCGACCCGACCGCCGCGTACGACGTGCCGGGACCGGAGCGGACGGTCACCGAGGCGCCGCTGTCGGTGCCGATGGTGCCGGTCACGCCGCTGGTGCCGCACGAGTTCCGGCTCGTGTAGCTGCGCGTGCCCCAGTACAGGATCTGCGTCCCGTTGAACCGGATCTTCTGGTCGACGCCGTTGAGCCGCTGTTCGTAGTGCAGGTGGGGACCGCTGGAACCGCCCGTCGTGCCGACGTCGCCGATGCGCTGGCCGATCCGCACGGCCTGCCCGACGCTGACCCGCTGCACGGACAGGTGCGCGTAGCGGGTGCGCCAGCCGGCGCCGTGGTCGATCTCGACCCAGCGGCCGTAGCTGGTGCTGCCCTCGTTCGCCACCCGCGTCACGGTGCCGCCCGCCGAGGCGACCACGGGGTCGCCGTCGTCGTTGGCCCGGTTGAAGTCCACCGAGTTGGCGGGGCTGTGGTTGGTGCGGGTCTGCCCCTCCCACACCTGGTTGCACGGGAACGGCAACTGGAAGTTCGGGGCCGCTGCGGCCTCGCCCTGCACGAGGGCGAGGCCGACCAGCGGCGCCACCAGGGCCGTGACGAACGCACGCCTGGCTCGGCTCATCTGCCACCTCCTTGACGACTGGTGCGGTGATCCGATCAGACCGGCCGCCGAAGTGGAAGACTTACCAAGTGTTCGCTTCGTGAATTACTTCCTAACCAACCGAACGGCGCAACGCCTGCGTCCCGCCGACCACGGGGAGTTCCACGGTCGTCGAGGTCAGGTCGATCGACAGGCCCGCGCCCGGCGCCGGGCGCAGCGTGTAGTCGTAGTCCGAGGAGATCAGCACGAACTCGACGCTGTGCCCGGCCGGCACGACGTAGTCGTTCGGCTCCAGCTCGACCTCGACCCGGTACTGCCTGCCGGGCTCGATCGCCTTGGTCCTCGACGGCGACGTGCGGTTCTGCGGGTCGGTCCAGCCCCGCGTGATGACGTGCGACGTGCCGTCCGGCGCGCGGTCGACCAGCAGCGCGGTCACGTTGGCCGCCGGCCGGTCGAACGAGATCGCCAGGTCGACGCGGGCCGTGCCGGAGAACCGCAGGGCCTCCGAGGCGGGCCGGGTAGCGTACGACAGGCGGTTGACCGAGGCGGGCGCGTCGACCAGGTCCTCCGCGAGCACGGAGGCGTCGTCGCGCAGGGACTCGACCACGGGACGGCCGGGGACCTGCTGCGCCCGCAGCGCGCCCTTCGCCGCACCGCCGGCCCACGGGTGGAGGCGGGCCTTGGACGTGCCCGGCGCGGGCCACTCGGCCTCGTCGGTCCACGTCACCTTGTCCTCGCGCTGGATCGTCGCCCTCGGCTCCTTCTCGATGCCGTTGTCGACGCCGTGGAGGTAGTGCGAGAACCAGCGGTTGATCGTGCGCCGCCACTCGGCGGACCGCAGCGTGTCGGGGTCGGTGTGCCCGGACTGGTGCAGCCAGATCTTGTGCTCCACGCCGTTGCGCTTGAGCGCCTCGTACCACTGCGAGACGTGCTTGACCTTGACGTTCCAGTCGCTCAGGCCGTGCACGGCGAGCACCGCGGCACGCACCTCGTCGGCGTCCTTGACGTAGTTCCGCTCGTCCCAGAACTCGCTGTAGTCGCCGGTCACGCGGTCCTGCCGGGCGGCGACCTCGGCGATGACCGGCTTGCAGACCTCCCGGTCGGCGCGGGTGTAGACGTACTCGGCGAGCACGTCGAGGTCCTCGCCCTGGAACGTGCCGGGCGCGACGACCGCGCCGTCCGCGCGGTAGTAGTCGTACCAGCTGGAGATGGCCGCGATCGGCACGATCGCCTCCAGCCCCTCCACGCCGGTGGCGGCGACGGCGTTGGGCAGGGTGCCGTTGTACGACACGCCCATCATGCCGACCTTGCCGGTGGTCCACGTGGCCTTCACGTCCGCGCCCGCCGCGTCGCGGGCGGTGGTGCGGCCGTTCAGCCAGTCGATCACGGACTTGGAGCCGACGGTCTCGTTGTGCCCGCCGGAGGTGGGGCAGCCGGTCGACTTGCCGGTGCCGAGCGACTCGGCGTAGACCACCGCGAAGCCGCGGGCGATGAAGTACGCCTCGTAGCGACCGGACGTGATGGGCCCGGCGTTGGGGCCGACTGCCGCCGCGATCCGCTCGTCGGCCTGCGCCTTGAGCAGGGACCCGTCGCGCTTGTCGTGGCCGCCCTTCCGGTCGGGCACGTGCAGCTCGACGTCCACGTCGTGGTTGGCCACGTCGTTGCCGCCGGAGAAGTACGGGCTGTTGAAGAACACGACCGGGACGTCGAGCCCCCGGTTGGTCGCCCCTTGGCGCACCACCTCGGTGTAGACCTCGTCGTCGCGACCGTCGCGGTCGCTGTCGACCGGGGCGCGCACCCACACGCTCTCGCGCACCACGTCCTTCGGGTCGAAGACGGGCTGCGCCTCGCCGCCGACGAACACCGGGCCCTCCGCCGCGGCGCCGGCCACCGCGGGCACGAGCCCCAGCGGCAGCGTCACCAGAGCCGCGACGACGGCGGCTCTCCGTACAGCCTTCACGACCGAACCCCCATCATGTCCAGGACAGGTTTCGGGCAGACCCTCCCCTCGCCGCACACCCCTGTCAAGGGCGTCCACAGTCCACAGTGGATAGAACGTGAAGACCCGACGAACGGCCCCTTGACCAGCGGCGGGGACATGTGCAGACTCGCCCGCGCCATGCGTGACTTCATCGCCGCGCTGCCCAAGGTGGAGCTCCACGTCCACCTCGTCGGGTCAGCCTCCCCCGATACCGTCCTCACCCTCGCCCGCCGGCACCCGGAGCACGGCGTGCCGACCGACCGGGCCGAGCTGCGCCGCTTCTACGAGTTCACCGACTTCGGCCACTTCATCAAGGTCTACGGCACGGTGAACGACCTGGTCACGACCGGTGAGGACGTCCAGGCGCTGGTGCTCGGCCTGGCGGAGGAGCACGCCCGGCGCAACGTCCGGTACGCCGAGGTGACGGTCAGCGCGACCAGCCACCTGCGCGCGGGCATCGCCGCGGACGAGCTGGACGAGGCGCTGACCACGAGCCGGGAGCGGGCGCGGGCGGAGCACGGCGTCGAGCTGGCCTGGGTGTTCGACGTGCCCGGCGTGTGGGACCTCGACTTCGGCCTGACCAGCGCGCGGTACGCGACCGGGCACCGGCCGCCGGGCACGGTCGGCTTCGGCCTGGGCGGCTTCGAGGCGGACGCGCCGCGCCGGGCGTTCCGCGAGGCGTTCGCGCTGGCCCGGGACGCGGGCCTGCACTGCGTGCCGCACGCGGGCGAGACGACCGGCCCCGACCAGGTCCGCGAAGCCCTCGACGACCTGCGCGCCGAGCGGATCGGCCACGGCGTCGGCGCCGCCCGGGACCCCGAGCTGCTGCGCCGGCTGGCCGACGAGGGCGTCACGCTGGAGATCAGCCCCACGTCCAACCTGCGCACGGGCGCGGTGCCCGACCTCGCCGACCACCCGCTGCCCCGGCTGCTCGACGCGGGGGTGCCGGTGTGCCTGAACACCGACGACCCGGCGATGTTCCACACCGACCTGAACGCCGAGTACCTGCTGGTGCACGAGCGGTTCGGCCTGGGCCGGGACGAGCTGGCCGACCTGGCCCGCACCGGGGTGCGGGCCAGTTTCGCGCCGGAGGCGCTCAAGCGGTCGCTGCTGGACGGGATCGACGCGCTGACCCGCCCGGCCGGGCCGCCCCGCTGAACCGGCGCCCGGACCGCCCGCCGGGGCAGGATGGGGCGCATGAGGCTCGTGATCCTGGGCGGCGGCGGCTTCCGCGTGCCGCTGGTGCACAAGGCGCTCGACGAGCGCGTCACCGACCTGGTCCTGCACGACGTGGACGCCCACCGGCTGCGCGCCGTCCGCGACGTGCTGCGCGGCGGCCCGCCGGTGACCGCGACCACCGACCTGGACGAGGCGCTGCGCGGCGCGGACTTCGTGTTCTCCGCGATCCGGGTGGGCGGCCTGGCGGGTCGCGCGATCGACGAGGAGGTGGCCCGCGCGCACGGCGTGCTCGGCCAGGAAACCGTCGGCGCGGGCGGCGTCGCCTACGGCCTGCGCACCGCGCCGGTGGCCGACCGGATCGCCCGCCGGGTCGCCGAGCTCGCCCCGGACGCGTGGGTGATCAACTTCACCAACCCGGCGGGTCTGGTCACCGAGGTCATGGCCAGGCACCTCGGCGGGCGGGTCATCGGCATCTGCGACTCGCCGGTGGGGCTGTGCCGCCGGGTCGCGCGGGCGCTGCGCCTGGACGACCCGGTGTTCGACTACGCGGGCCTCAACCACCTCGGCTGGCTCCAGGGCGTGCGCGAGGGCGGCTCGGACAACCTGCTGCCGACCCTGCTGGCCGACGACGCGGCGCTGGCGGGCTTCGAGGAGGGCAGGCTGTTCGGCGGCGAGTGGCTGCGCGCGCTCGGCGTGGTCCCCAACGAGTACCTGCACTACTACTACTCGACGCGGGAGTCGCTGGGCGACGACCGCGGGGCGTTCCTGCTGGCGCAGCAGAAGCGCTTCTACGACGGCGAGGTCGACTGGGAGACCACGCGGCTGGAGCGCGAGGCGACCTACATGGCGCACGACCGCGAGGGCGAGCGCGACAGCCTGGAGGGCGGCGGGTACGAGCACGTCGCCGCGGCGCTCATGCGGGCCATCCACGACGACGAGAAGGCCACGCTGATCCTCGACGTGCCCAACGGCCACACGCTGTCCACACTGGACCCGGAGGCGATCGTCGAGGTGCCGTGCGAGGTGGACGCGGCCGGCCCGCGCCCGCTGCCGGTGAGCCCGCTGCCCGACCACGCGGCCGGGCTCGTCACGTCGGTCAAGGCGGTGGACCGGCTGGTCGCGGAGGGCACCCGCGCCGCCGCGCTCAAGGCGTTCGCCCTGCACCCGCTGGTCGACTCGGTCGCCACCGCCCGCAGCCTGCTCGACACCTACGCCGCCCGGCACCCGGAGCTGGCCTACCTGAGGTGAGCGCGGCCCAGCGAGTCCGCCCGGCGGGTGGTCTCCGGCAGCCGGTGCAGGCACAGCCGCAGCACCTCGGCGCACGCCCGGTCGAGGTCGATCCGGTGCCCCACCGACACGAACACCGGCTTCACGCCCGCCCGGGTGCGCAGCGCGCGGCCCACGACCTCGCCGTCGTCCACCAGGTCGCGGGCCGCGCCGCGCTCCTCCCCCGGCGGGTCGAACGGGCCCATCGGCGTCTTGGCGACCCCGACGCTCGGCAGGTCGGTCAGCACACCCAGGTGGCAGGCCAGCCCGAACCGGCGCGGGTGGGCCAGGCCCTGCCCGTCGCACACCAGCAGGTCCGGCCGCACCGAGAGCTTCTCCAGCGCCCCCAGCAGCGACGGCAGCTCGCGGAACGCGAACAGGCCCGGCACGTACGGGAAGTCCGCCTTGCCGCGCACCACCGCCGTGTCGACGGTCGCCAGCGAGTCGGCGTCGAGCACCACGACGGCGGCGGCCAGCCGGTCGTCGTCGGCGTAGGACACGTCCAGCCCGGCGACGTGCCGCACCACCAGGTCCGGGTCGGTCCGCGTCACGACCAGCGGGCGCAGCCGCTCCTGCTCCGCGACGGCCTCCTCCGGCGTCACGAGTGCCTCACCGAGGCGCGGTGCGCGGCCAGCAGGTCCTCGCCGAAGTCCCCGGACCGCCGCCGCCACACCGAGTGCGCGTGGTTGGCGTCGTTGGCGGTGTTGTCGTACTCGATGAGCAGCTCCGGCCCCTGGACGCGGTAGTAGTGGCCCTCGCCGCGCCTGGCCGAGCCCTCCCACGCGAAGTGCAGCCGGTCGAGGTCGAGCGCCTCGAACTCCTCGTCGGCGAGGTCGCCGTGCAGCCGGTCGAGGTAGTAGCGGACCAGCCCCACGAGCAGGCCGCGCGAGGACCGGTCCAGCTGCGCGGCGGTCACCCCGGCGGGTTCCACGTCGCCGACGCGGGGCGCGTTGCCGGTCCGCACGTCCGGCGGCGGCCGGTCCGCGACCACGGCGAGGCCGCGCGCCGTGGGGCCCATCCGGTCGAGCAGCTCGCGCGCCAGCTCCTCCTCCAGCCGCAGCGGCTGGAGCACCGTGCGCCCCCGGTAGGTGGTGCGGGCGGGGTTCGCGCCCAGGAAGAACGGGGTGGCCGACACGCGGCCCTCGGCGACCACCACGCTCACCGAGAGGTGGTGGCCCTCGACCCGCCAGCCGTAGGGCTCGTCGCCGGGCTCGCCGAGCAGCACGGTCCAGTAGTCGCCCTGGTGGCGGTCGCGGTGGCCGCCCTCGCGGTCGTCGAGCACGTCCTCCAGCGCCATGACCGCCGCGGCCTGGGCGTAGGCGTGCGGGCTGAGCACGCACGACAGCAGCCGGTGCACGGCCTTGCGCTGGTCGCGGTCGAGCGCGCCGCAGACCACACCCGGCCGCGCGCCCGGCGTGTACGCCCACCGCCTGCGCAGGTCGTCGTCGGTGGCGGGGCGCACCGCCTCGGCGCGGCGCACCTCGTCCAGGGTGTCCAGGAAGCCGCGCGTGGCCTCGGCGATCTCGTGCAGCATCCCCCGAACCTATCCGGCCGGGGACCGCGCGGCAGCACGTTCCGCGCGGTCCGGGAGGGTCGTCCACCGGGCACGCCGTTGTCAACACCCCCGCGACCGCGAGCAGGGCGAGAGCCGGCGGCGTGCCTTCGGGGACGAAGGTGGAGATCGTCCCGCGACTCCCCTCCGTGACCCGCTGGTGACATGCTGGAGCCGTGTGGAACGGCGACCTCATCGACCTCGACGCGTACTTCGGCCGCATCGGCCTCCCCCACGACCCGGACCCCACAGTGCACCGGCTGCACCGCGCCCACCTGGCCGCGATCAGCTTCGAGAACGCCGACGTGCGCGACGGCGTGCCCATCCGCCTGGACGTGCCGTCGTTGCAGGACAAGCTGGTCCGGCGGCGGCGCGGCGGCTGGTGCTTCGAGCAGAACCTGCTGTTCGCCGCCGTGCTCGACCGGCTCGGCCACCGGGTGACCGGCATGGCGGCGCGCGTGCTGCTGGGCCGCTCGGGCGACATCCCGCGCACGCACGCCGTCCTGCGCGTGGACGACCGGTGGCTGGTCGACGTCGGGTTCGGCGGCGGCGGGCTGCTCACCCCCGTGCCGCTGGTGCCCGGCGTGGTCGAGCGGCAGGGCGACTGGGAGTTCCGGCTCGACCACCGCGACGGCGTCTGGACGCTGAACTCGGCGCAGGGCGGCGAGTGGGTGGCCCTGTACGACTTCACCGAGGACCCGCGCACGCCCGCCGACTACGAGGTCCTCAGCCACTACCTCGCGACGCACCCGAAGTCCGCGTTCCTCGGCAGGCTGGTGGTGCAGCGGACCGACGAGCGCGCCCGCCACGCCCTCTCCGACCGCACGCTCACCGAGGCGCGGCCGGACGGCTCGGTCGTCAAGCGCGAGCTGACGCCCGACGAGCTGGACGCCGCGCTGCGCGAGGACTTCGGGTTGGAGCTGCCTACCGCCAGGGGTTGAGCGCGGGCCGCTCGCCGGTGACGACGCCCACCGGTTCGCGGCCGGCCAGCCACGCGACGAGGTCGTCCGCGGCACCGGTGAGCCGGACCTCCCGGCCGTCGCCGATCGTCCACTCGCGACCGTCGGCGGCGGCGAGCACGAGCCTGGTGCCGTCGGGCACCCGCACGGCGAGGAAGTCGACGACGTGCTCGTGGAACCCGGGCGACCACGCCACGGGACCCAGGTCGAGGTCGCGGGTGTGGATCTCCACCTCGCGCCACAGCGCGTACGCCGTGCCGGTCAGCGTGCCGTCGCGGTAGAAGACCGGGCTGTCCCAGTCGCGGACCCCCGCCCACGCCGCCTCCAGCCGGGCGGCGGCGTCCGCGAGGGCCGCCCGGTGCTCCGCCGCCGGACGACCGGCGCCCGCCTCGATCGCGGCGTCCCGCGCGGGCCGCCCGCCGGGGTAGACCTCGACCCGCTCGCCCTCGTGCTCGGCCTGGCCGGCGAGGGCGACCGTCACGTTGGCCAGGTGCGCCAGCACGTGCCCCCGGGTCCAGCCGGGCAGCGCCGACGGGGCCGCGACCTGCTCGTCGGTCAGGTCCGCGATGCGCTCGGCCAGCCCGCGGTGGGCGTCGAGCGCGTCCGCCTGGATCGTCATCGGAAGTCCCCCTAATGCCTTACACGATTAAAGCCATTAGGAACCTATCACTAGACTCGCCGGCGTGGCACTGGCGCTGGAGTTCGTGAGCACGGTCCGGCACGACGGGCACGGCGGGCTCGTCGACGACCTGGCCACGCCCGAGGGCTTCGCCGCGTGGGCGGGCGTCGAGCCGGACGAGGCGCTGCGCCTGCGGGTGGTGGAGCTGCGCTGGGCCGCGCGGTCGCTCTGCGCCCGTGCCGCGGACGCCCCCGAACGCCTGGACACGCCCCGCCTCATGCCGTTCGAGCAGGCGTTGGCGCTGGTCAACGAGACGGCGGCGCGCGTGCCGCGGACCGTGCGGCTGGAGTGGGGCGAACGGCCGGTGCTGCGCCACGTGGACGACGCCGAGCCGGGCGACCGGCTGGCGGCGGCGCTCGCCACCGCCGTCGCGGAGTTCCTGGCGGGCGACGAGGCCCGCGCCCTGCGCGCCTGCCCCGCGCCCCGCTGCGTCCGCTACTTCGTCAGGGCCCACCCGCGCCAGGAGTGGTGCAAGCCGTCCTGCGGCAACCGGGCCCGGGTGAGCAGGCACTACCACCGGTCCCAGGACTGACCGGTCCCACCCCGGCAGGTCCCCGCTCAGCCCTGGGCGATGTAGGCCGCGAGCTGGTCGTGGTCGGTCTGCAACTGGTCGATGCGGCTCTTCACCACGTCGCCGATGCTCACGATGCCGACCAGCCGGCCGCCGTCGAGCACCGGCACGTGCCGGACGCGCCGCTCGGTCATCAGCACCGTGAGGCTGTCCACCGGGTCGCTCGGGGCGCAGGTGAGCACCTCGCTCGTCATGATCTCCGACACCGCGGCGCCCAGCAGCTCGCCGCCCCGGTCGTGCAGCCCGCGCACGACGTCCCGTTCCGACACGATCCCGGCGATGCCCTCGGGCCCGGTCACGACCATCGCGCCCACGTTGTGCTCCGCGAGCGCGGCGAGGAGCTCCGCCACCGACGCACCCGTCCCGACCGTGGCCACGTCCGAACCCTTGTTGCGCAACACGTCAGCGATCCTCATGGGGCGCCTCCCGATCCACGGCAGATCCGGTTGCTACCCGGCTCACGCTAGTTGCCCGGACGGGTGACCGACAGGTCACGCGCCCGAAGGAACCCACACTTGGTGCAGTCGGGCTACCGCGCCCGGCACACCGCGTGCGGCGATCGGGCGCCGGTGGGCCGGGACGCCCCGGGCGTCACCCGGCCGGAGCAGCGGAGCGGCGGCGCGGTGACGTGATCGTCCACCGTGGACGCGCACGACCCGCCGGGCGCGGGGTGCGCGTCCGGCGGGTCGTGGTCGGGCGTCGGCGACCCGGACCGGCGTCCGGCGTCAACGGCCGGATCGGCGTCCGGGGCCCGGACCGGCGTCGGGGCCCGGGTCAGCCACCGGCCTTGCGGCGGAAGACCCGGCGGCCGGCGAAGCCGCTCTGCAACGGCCTGCCCTGCGACGCCTGCACGCCGCCGGCCTTCTGGGCGTGGCCCCGGCGCTCGCGGCGGTTGGGGACGACGGTCGGCCCCTGTTCCTGCTCCTGCTCCTGCTCACCGTCGCCGTGCTCGTGGTTCTCCATCGGACTACCTCCTGAGGTGTGACGTCGTCGCTGGTCAGCGACGTCGCATCGCGTACTGGCGCGGGGAGACGACGAGTCGGCCGCCGCCGTAGCGCGGCTGTGCCGCACCGGACGAGCGGGCGCCGCGCCGGGTGGCGCGGTTCATCGGCTGACCGTCGTCGTGCTGTGGTTCGTTGCGCATGGTGGGCATGCGTCCGCCTCCTCGATGGGTCGAGGCGTGCAAGGGGGCGCGACCCGGTTCAGACGGGTCGGCGAAGAGAGCCGCTGGGGCCACCAGGAGAAGGCGCGGCACGGCGCTCGGCCGGTGCGGCGCTGGAGGAAGAAGTCCTCAGAGGTAGATCTGGAAGAACATGCGGATGACGTTAGCGCGAATCGCCCGCCGTGCCAACCCGTTACCCGGCGGGGGCGGGTGAGCGTCCACTTCGGACCGGCCGGCGGGCGGCCGGTGCGACCGCCGGCACCCCCGCCGACCCCGTCCGGGTGACGCCCGGTCAGTCGGTGGTGACGTCCACGACCTCGCCGTCGATCACGGTCCCGTCCACGACGCGCGGCGGCCCGTCGTCCTCCCCCGCGAAGAAGCGGGCGGCGAAGGTGCCGACCGCTCGGGTCGTCACGGCGTCGAAGGTGCCGCCGATGACACCACCCACCAGGGGGACGCCCTTGGCCAGCGTCACGGTCGCCCTCGTGCTGCCGTACTTGGCCAGCAGGGTAAAGCCGATCCGCTTGTTGATCTCCTTGATGAGCTGCTCGGGGATCTTCTTGATCAACGCCATGGTGAGCTTCGAGCCCGCCCGGATGCCCGCCTTCTTCAGCACGTCCGTGCCCGCGTTGCCGAGCATGCAGACCATGATCGCGGTCTGCACCTCGTCGCTCTCCAGGTCGTGCCCGTGCACGGCGGCGATCGAGGCGATGAGGTGCGCCTGCACGAGGGTCGCCGCCGCCACGTTCGTGGGCAGCGCGATCGGCAGCGTGAGGAGGCCGCCGACGTTGGTCGCGAACCCCTGCACGCCCGCGGCCGTCACGTGCGTCCTGATCAGGTGCTTCACCGCGTCCGCGGGGGTCTCGGCCTTCTCCAGGGCGTCCTGGGCCATCTCGGTCGCGCTCTTGAACGGCCCGAACCCGTTGATCCCCACCCGCAGGAGGTTGCCGACGATGTTCTGCTGCACCTTCGTGAGTGCTCCCGGTTCGTCCGCCATGCCCCGAGGTTACGCGGCGCGGCAGCGGGTAAACCCCGCCAATGGACATGTCTTCGTTGGGAGAGCTGGTCAGGGAACGCGGTCCGTTCGCGTCGGTCTACCTGGACGCCTCGCACGACACCGAGGACGCTGCCAAGGCCGTCGAGCTGCGCTGGCGCGGGGTGCGTGACGACCTGGCCCGGCAGGGTGCGGACGAGGCGACGCTGGACGCGCTGGAGGCCGTCGCGCTCACGCCGGTCGTGGGCAAGGCGGGCCGGGCGCTGATCGCCGCGCACGGCGCCGTGCTTCTCGATCGGGTGATGCCGCGGCCACCGGCCACGACCACCGCGCGGTGGTCCGACCTGCCGCACGTGCTGCCGCTGGCCGCGTCGCTGGGCACGAGCGTGCCGCACGTCGTCGTGCTCGCCGACCGCAAGGGCGCGGACGTGCACGGCTACGACGGGCAGGTCGGCCGGCAGGGCGAGGTGGCGGCCGAGGAGGTGCGCGGCGAGGAGCACCCCGTGCACAAGGTGCGCGGCGGCGGCTGGTCGCACCTGCGCATGCAGCACTCGGTCGAGGAGAACGCCAAGCGCAACGCCGCCCTGGTCGCCGAGGCCGTGGACAAGCTGGTCGGCGAGCTGGGCGCCGGGCTGCTCGTCCTGGGCGGCGAGACGCAGGCGCGGGCCGCGGTGCGCGACGAGCTGACCACGCGGTGCCGCGAGGTGCTGGTCGAGGTCGAGGGCGCGAGCCTGGCCGACGGGTCGGACGACGAGGCGTTCGACAGCGCCGTGCGGGCGCTCGTCGCCGAGCACCAGTTCAACCGGGACAACGAGCTGGTCGAGCGGTTCGCCACCGAGTCGGGCCGCGACGGCGGCTTGGCCGTGCAGGGGCTGGAGCCCGTGGTCGAGGCGCTGCGCGAGGCGAACGTGGCCGCGCTGCTGGTCGCGGACCCGGCGCTGGGCGACCGCACGCTGTGGACGGGCGACGACCCGGCGCTGGTCGCGCTGCGCAAGTCCGAGCTGAGCGGCCTGGGCGTCGAGCGCGTCGAGGAGCACCGCGCGGACGAGGTGCTGCCCAACGCCGCCGCCGCGACCGGCGCGCAGGTGCTGGTCACCGACCGGGCGTCGCTGTTCGAGGGCGTGGGCGCGATCCTGCGGCACCGCTGACCGGACGCCGGAGGGGCGTGGCACCGACCGGCGCCACGCCCCTCCGACAACCCGTGCCAAACCTGTTCGCGCAGGTCAGACGGCTGCGGCCACCACGTCCTCGGCCTTCTGCGGCAGCTCGGTCTCGATGACCTTCTTGCTGCGCCGGTTCCGCTTCTCCAGCGTGTTCGCCAGCCACGTCAGCAGCAGGCACATCACGATGTAGAGGGTGGCCACCACGATCGTGACCGGCACCAGCGGGCGGCCGAACTCGAAGATCGAGCCCAGGTAGCGGGCGTAGTACAGCAGCTCCTCGTAGGTGATGAGGAAGCCGAGCGCGGTGTCCTTGAGCAGCACGACGAGCTGGCTGATGATCGCGGGCAGCATGGCCCGGACCGCCTGCGGCAGCAGCACCAGGTTCATCACCTGGGTCTTGCGCATGCCCAGGGCGTAGGCGGCCTCGCTCTGGCCGCGGGGCAGCGACAGCACGCCGGCGCGGAAGACCTCGGCGAGCACCGACCCGTTGTAGAGGGTCAGGCCCAGCACCACCGAGTAGAACGGCGCGCCCAGCGACACGCCGTAGTGGAACACGAAGATCAGCACGACGAGCGGGACCGCGCGGAAGAACTCGACCACCGCCATGGACGGCACGCGGAAGACCGCGTGGTCCGACAGCTGCCCGGCGGCGAAGATCGCGCCGAAGACGAGGGCGAGCACCGCGCCGGCCGCGAACGCCTTGAGCGTGTTGCCCAGGGCGCTGAGCAGGTCGAGCTGGACCTTCTCGTACTGGATCCAGTCCCACTTCGAGCCGTCGAACTGGCCGCTCTCGGCGAAGCGGTAGACCACGAAGCCGACGATCGCGACCAGGGCGGCGATGCCGACGACCGCGTACAGGCGGTGGCGCGTCCGGGCGCGCGGGCCCGGGACGTCGAACAGGACCGAGCTCATCGGGCGACGCTCCACCGCTTCTCGAGGCTGCGCTGCAGCAGGGTCATGGGGATGACGAGCACCACGAAGAACAGCGCGACCCAGAGCAGGCCGATCAGCTGGTTCTCACCGCGGTCGGCCAGGTTCAGGCTGATCGAACCGGCCTGGAACACGGAGAACCCCGCCGCGATGGTGGTGTTCTTGAGCAGCGCGATCAGGGTGCTCATCATCGGCGGCACGACCGCGCGGGTCGCCTGCGGGAGCACGACGGAGCCGAGCATCTGACCGAACGTGAGGCCCAGCGCGCGGGACGCCTCGGCTTGGCCGACCGGGACGGTGTTGATGCCCGAGCGGATGACCTCGCACACGAACGCGGACGTGTAGAGGATCAGCGCGGCCAGCGCCGCGGCCCAGTAGTAGCTGGCGGCGGAGCCGCCGAACGTCCCCGCGTCGACGATCTCTAGCAGGGGGAACGCGAACACGAAGAAGAAGAACACCAGCGTGAGCGGGGTGTTGCGCACGATCGTCACGTACGCGGCGCCGGCGAACCTGAAGACCGGCACGGGGGCGACGCGCAGCATCGCCAGGATCGTTCCCAACACCAGAGACCCGACCGCGGAGATCAGGAACAGCTCAACGGTGTTGAGGAACCCGGGCCCGTACAGGTCGAGGTTGTCGAGCAGGACGTCCATGGGCTTCCTCTGGGCAGGCTTCCTCGGGAGGTTGGTGGCGGGGCGGCCGGCCCGACGACCGGCCGCCCCGGGTGATCAGTAGCGGTCCAGGACCGGCTTCTGGGCCGTGGAACCCGACTTGCCGAGGGTCACGTCGTAGACCTTCTGCCAGTCACCGCCCTTGATGGCCTCGTCCAGGATGTCGTTGACCTTGTCGCGCAGCGGCTTGTCGTCCTTGGGCAGCCCGATGCCGTACGGCTCGTTCGAGAACGGCTTGCCGACGACCTTCATCTTCTCGGGCTCCTGGGACGCGTAGCCCTTGAGGATCGCGTCGTCCGTGGTGACGGCGTCGACGGCGCCCTGCTGGAGCTGCGTGACGCACTGCGAGTAGTTCTGGAGCTCGACGATGTTCTCCGGCTCCGTCAGGCCCTCGTTCTTGACCTTCTGGATCGGCGTGGAGCCGGTCACCGAGCAGACCTTCTTGCCCTTGAGGGTCTCCGGGCCGGTGATCGAGTCGTCGCTCTTCGCGACCAGCAGGTCCTGGCCGGCGGTGAAGTACGGGCCGGCGAAGGCGATCTGCTCCTTGCGCTTGGCGTTGATCGTGTAGGTGCCGACGTAGTAGTCCACGTCACCGTTGATCAGCGCCTGCTCGCGACCGGCGGACGCGATGGCCTTGTACTCGATCTTGTCGTCCGAGAAGCCCAGCTTCGCGGCGACCAGCTTCGCGATCTCCA
The DNA here is from genome assembly GCF_051756985.1 of Saccharothrix sabaoui. Taxonomy (NCBI): domain Bacteria; kingdom Bacillati; phylum Actinomycetota; class Actinomycetes; order Pseudonocardiales; family Pseudonocardiaceae; genus Saccharothrix; species Saccharothrix sabaoui. Next base: position 6,528 of record NZ_JBPKJK010000075.1, on the reverse strand, counting down.
CGTCGAAGCCGGTGAACTTGCCGCTGGTCGGGTCCTTGTAGCCCAGACCCGGCTGGTCCTCCTTGACGCCGATGACGACCTTGCCGCGGTTCTTCATCTTCTCGAACGTCGCGGAGCCGTCCACCTTCACGTCGGCCGCGGCCTGCTGCGTGGGGGCCGCGCCGCCGTCGCCGGGGCCACCCTCCTTGCCGCACGCGGTCAGGGCGAGGCCGCCGGCCAGCAGCACCACCGCAAGGGTGCGAACCCTCATCGTCTGTCTCCTGCTCTTTCGGGATAGAGCGGCGCCAGGCTCAGCGCCGCGGTCGGGGGACTTCAGTGGGTCAGGATCTTGCCAAGGAAGTCCTTCGCGCGGTTGGACTTCGGCGCGGAGAAGAACGCCTCCGGCGTCGAGTCCTCGACGACCTCGCCGTCGGCCATGAAGATCACGCGGTCCGCGGCCTTGCGGGCGAAGCCCATCTCGTGGGTCACCACGAGCATGGTCATGCCCTCCTTGGCCAGCGTGGTCATCACGTCCAGCACCTCCTGCACCATCTCGGGGTCGAGTGCGGAGGTCGGCTCGTCGAACAGCATCACCTTCGGGCGCATCGCCAGGGCGCGCGCGATCGCCACGCGCTGCTGCTGCCCACCCGACAGCTGGGCCGGGTACTTCTCGGCCTGGTTCGCGATGCCCACCCGCTCCAGCAGCTCCATGGCCGTCTTGCGGGCCTGGGCCGCGGGGGTCTTGCGGACCTTGACGGGCGCGAGCATCACGTTGTCGACGATGCTCTTGTGGGCGAACAGGTTAAAAGACTGGAAAACCATTCCGACGTCGGCGCGCAGCCGGGCGAGGTCCTTGCCCTCCGCGGGCAGCGGCTGACCGTCCAGCTCGATGACGCCGGAGTTGACGGGCTCCAGGCGGTTGATCGTGCGGCAGAGCGTGGACTTGCCCGACCCGGAAGGACCGAGCACGACGACTACCTGGCCTTTCGGCACCTCCAGCGTCACGTCCTTGAGGACGTGCAAGGGGCCGAAGAACTTGTCCACGCCCGCCATCCGGATCATGGGCGGAGCAGGAGTGGCGGCGGTCATCAGTCCTCCAGTAGGGGGTTCCTGAGCGATGGCGGAAACCTAGGTGTGAATCCCCACACCAGTCCAGGCGATTGAGCAAGACTTAGGGTCTCAACTCTGTCACAGGGTGGCGACACTTATCGGGAGGCCCCACGGTGCGCGTGCTGTTGGTCGAGGACGACGACCGCGTGGCAGAAGCGCTGGTACCGGCGCTGACCCGGCGCGGCTTCAGCGTAGACCGCCAAGCAACCGGTCGGGGGACGCTCGATCGGCTGGCCGGGGTCGACGTCGTGCTGCTGGACCTGGGCCTGCCCGATGTGGACGGTGTCACGCTGTGCCGGCACATCCGGGCCGCCAGCGACGTGGCGATCATCGTCGTGTCGGCCCGCGGCGAGATCGACGACCGCATCCTCGGCCTGCACGCCGGCGCGGACGACTACCTGGTCAAGCCCTACGACGTGGGCGAACTGGTGGCCCGCGTGCACGCCGTGCGGCGGCGGCGCGGCGACCCGGTCGGGGCCGGCGGGACCGGCACCGAGGTGTTCGAGGCGTCCGACGTGCGGGTCGACCTGGCCCGGCACGAGGTCACCGTGGGGGGTGAACCCGTGGCGTTGTCGCGCAAGGAGTTCCAGGTGCTGGCCCTGGTGGTGGCGGCCGGTGGCGCGGTGTGCACCCGCGAGCGCATCCTCGCGGAGGTGTGGGGGCGCACGTGGGCCGGCGCCAACCGGACGCTGGACGTGCACGTGGCGACGCTGCGCACGAAGCTGGGGCGCCCGTCGCTGCTGGAGACGGTGCGCGGGGTCGGGTACCGGTTGGGCGGGGGCTGAGTGCGGTCGCGACTGCTGGGGATCGTGGTGACGCTGATCGTCATCGTGCTGGTCGGCATGGGCGTGCCGCTGGGGCGGGGCGTGGCGCAGACCGAGCAGCAGGAGATGTTCCTGGACCGGCTCACCGACACCACGAGGTTCGCCTCCCTGGCGCAGCGGCCGTTCATCGACGACCAGCCGTGGGTGCTGGAGAGCGAGCTGCGCCGCTACCACGAGCTGTACGGCGTCCGGGTGGCCCTGCTCGGCCGGGACGGGCAGGTGGTGGCCACGTCCGGGGCGGTCGACGTCTCCTCCGAGGAGGTGGCCGACCTGGTCAGCGGGGCCCTCGCGGGCCGGCAGCCGGCCGCGCCGGGGCTGATCGTGCCGTGGGACGCCTCCGAGCTGGTGCTGGCCGAACCGGTGCTGGAGGCCGGCGAGGTCCAGGGCGCGGTGGTGACGTTCTCGCCCACCTCGAAGACCCGGTTCGAGGTGCTGGTGTGGTGGACGGTGATCCTGGTCGCGGGCATGTTGGTGCTGGTCGCGGCGGTGTTCGCGGCGCTGCCGCTGGTGCGCTGGACGCTGCGGCCGGTGAAGCGGCTCGACGACGCGACGGGCGCGCTGCTCGCGGCGGTGGTGTCCGGGCAACCCGCGCCGCCGGTGGGCGCGTCGGACGGCCCGCCGGAGCTGCGCCGGCTGTCGCGCTCGTTCGACCAGATGGCGGCCAACGTGGGCGACGTGCTGGCCGCGCAGCGGGCGTTCGTGGCCGACGCCTCGCACCAGCTGCGCAACCCGCTGACCGCGCTGAAGCTGCGACTGTCCAACCTGGAGGGTCACGTGGTCGGCGAGGGGGTCCAGCACCAGGTGGCGGCGCTGGACGAGGCCAACCGGCTCAACCGCATCCTGGACGAGCTGCTGTCGATGGCCCGCGCGGGCGCGCCGTCGGTGGACCCCGTGCCGGTGGACGTGGACCGGGCCGTGGCGGGGCGGCTGTCCGCGTGGCAGCCCGCGGCGGCGGCCCGCGAGGTGCACCTCGTGCTCGACGGGGAGCCCGGCGGCACCGCGCTGGTCCCGCCGCGCGGGGTGGAGACGGTGCTGGACGCGCTGCTGGACAACGCCCTGAAGTTCACCTCCGAGGGCACCCTCGTCCACGTGGACGTGCGGCGGCGCGACGGCGTGGTGCGCATCGCCGTGCGGGACGAGGGCCCCGGCCTGGCCCCCGACGAGCTGGAACGGGCCACGGACCGGTTCTGGCGCAGCCCCGCGCACCAGAACGTGCAGGGCTCGGGCCTGGGGCTCGCGCTGGTGCGGCAGATCGTGGAACGGGTGGGGGGCACGGTCCGGCTGCTGTCACCGCCCGGGGAGGGGCTGCGGGTCGAGGTGGAGTTCCCCGCCGTGTGACCGGTGCCGTGTGACCGGGGTGGCCGGGGTGGTGGTCAGACCTTCACGTCGCGGTAGTACCGCATCGCGCCGGGGTGCAGTTCGACCGGTGTGGTCTCGATCGCCGAGCGGACCTCTATCGACCTGGCCACCGGGCTGGCCGCGACCAGCGCCGGTTGGGCCGCGAACAGACCCCTGACCAGGGCTTCCGCCACGTCGTCCGGCATCGTGTCGTTGACCAGCAGGAAGTTGCGGACGACGAGCGTGACGACCGGGCCGCCGCCGAGCTGGTAGGCCGACGCGGGCAGCGTCGCCGAGCCGTACACCTGGTAGGTGCGGCGCAGGGCGGGCAGCACGTCGCCGAGGTCGAGCATGCGCAGCTTCACCGTGGTGGCCAGGTCGGTGACCGCGTCGGTGGGCACGCCGCCGGACCAGAAGAACGCGTCCAGCGCCCCCTCGCGCATCCGGTCGGTGCTGGCCTGGAGGTCGTGGTAGCTGGGCTGGAGGTCGCCGACCGACATGCCGGCCGACGTCAGCAGGCGCTCGGCGATGAGCCGCACGCCCGAGTCCGGCGCGCCGAGGCTCACCCTCATGCCCCTGAGCTCGGACAGCTTCGTCGCCGGGACGTCGGCCCGCACGACCAGCTGGAGGTAGTCGTCGTGCATCCGGGCCAGCGCGTACAGCTTGTGCCCGCCGCCGGTGCCGGCCGCCGCGTCCGCCGCCGCGTCGGCCGCCGAGAAGCCGACCTGCGCCTGGTTGCCGCGCAGCCGCTGGAGGTTGTCCACCGACCCGGACGTCTCGGTCACCTGCGGGCGCGGTATGCCGGGGTCCCGGGTCCACGCGTCGGCCAGGGCCGTGCTCAACTTGGCGTAGACACCGACCGGGCTGCCCGCCGCCACGGTGAGCTTGACCTGGTCGAAGTCGTCGCCGCACGCGGTCGACGACAGGGCGGCGAGGGCCAAGGCGGCCCCCACGGCGTGCAAGCGCAGCAGCGTTCCCGACACCTGCGCATCGTCGCACGTCCAGGCTCTACCCTGGACCCGACGGAAGGACTAGGTGCAGTGACCCGCAGTTACCAGATCCGCACGTTCGGCTGCCAGATGAACGTGCACGACTCCGAACGCCTCGCAGGCATGCTGGAGGACGCGGGCTACACGCCTGCCGAGGGCGACACCGCGCCCGACGTCGTCGTCTTCAACACCTGCGCCGTCCGCGAGAACGCCGACAACAAGCTCTACGGCACCCTCGGCCACCTCGCGCCCGCGAAGACCGCCAACCCGGACATGCAGATCGCCGTCGGCGGCTGCCTCGCCCAGAAGGACCAGGGCGAGATCGTCAAGCGCGCCCCGTGGGTGGACGTGGTCTTCGGCACGCACAACATCGGCTCGCTGCCGGTGCTGCTGGAGCGCGCCCGCCACAACCGGGAGGCCCAGGTCGAGATCCTCGACTCCCTGGAGACCTTCCCCTCGACGCTGCCCGCCCGCCGCGACTCGGCCTACTCGGGCTGGGTGTCGGTGTCGGTCGGCTGCAACAACACGTGCACCTTCTGCATCGTCCCGTCGCTGCGCGGCAAGGAGAAGGACCGCCGCCCCGGCGAGGTGCTGGCCGAGGTGCGGGCGCTGGTCGACGAGGGCGTGCTGGAGGTCACCCTGCTCGGGCAGAACGTGAACTCCTACGGCGTCGAGTTCGGCGACCGGTTCGCGTTCGGCAAGCTGCTGCGCGCCACCGGCGGCGTCGAGGGCCTGGAGCGGGTCCGGTTCACCTCGCCGCACCCGAAGGACTTCACCTCCGACGTGATCGCCGCGATGGCCGAGACGCCCGCCGTGTGCCACCAGCTGCACATGCCGCTCCAGTCGGGCTCGGACCGCGTGCTCAAGGAGATGCGCCGCTCGTACCGGACGGCGAAGTACCTGTCCATCCTGGACGAGGTGCGCGCGGCCATGCCGGACGCGGCCATCACCACCGACATCATCGTCGGCTTCCCCGGTGAGACCGAGGAGGACTTCCGGGCGACCCTGGACGTCGTCCGCGAGGCCCGGTTCTCCTCCGCGTTCACCTTCCAGTACTCCAAGCGCCCCGGCACGCCCGCCGCCGAGCTGCCCGACCAGCTGCCCAAGCAGGTCGTGCAGGAGCGGTACGACCGGCTGGTGACCCTGGTCAACGAGATCGCGCACGAGGAGAACCGCAAGCAGGTCGGCCGGCGCGTCGAGCTGCTGGTCGCCTCCGGCGAGGGCCGCAAGGACACCGAGACCAAGCGGATGACCGGGCGTGCCCGCGACGGCCGCCTGGTGCACTTCACGCCCGGCGACGCGCACGTGCGCCCCGGCGACGTGGTGGAGACCGTCGTGACCTACGGCGCGCCGCACAACCTGATCGCGGACGGCCCCCTGCTGTCGCACCGCCGCACGAAGGCGGGCGACCGGTCCGAGGCGGGCCTGAGGCCGAAGACGCCGGGCGTCACGCTGGGCCTGCCGTCGTTCGGCACGCCGGCCCCGCTGCCCGCTGCCGTGGGCGGGTGCTCGGTCGCGTGAACGCCGAACCGGACGACCTGTCCCGGCTGCGCGAGGAGATCGACGACGTGGGCCGCTCGGCGGCCAGGCGCGTCGACCCCGGCTCGGGTGCCCTGACGATCGCCGTCGCCGTGCTGGCGGTGCTGGTGTCCCTGGTGCTGCCCTGGGTGGGCGGCGAGCCGGGGCTGCGCGTGCTGTTCGACGACGCGCCCGCGCTGCCCAAGGTGTTCGGCTACGCGGCGCTGGTGGCGGGCGTGCTGCTGCCCGCGCTGACGCTGGCCCTGCGGCGCTGGGCGCTGGCCTGGGTGTCCGCGCTGGCGTCGTTCGCCGCGTCGGTGGCGGGCGTGCTGTCGATCTGGACGACGCAGACCACGACCGGCCACGCGCCGGGGCCCGGGCCGGGCATCGGGCTGGTCGTCGCCGTGGTGGCGGTCGTCGTGCTGCTGGTGAAGTGGTTGAGGCTCGCGGCGTCGCGCCCCGACCTGCCGTGACCCGCCCGGCCGCCGGGGAGTTGGGCACGGCGCGGCTCGTGCTGCGCCCGCCGGTGCCCGGTGACGCGGCGGCCGTGCACGCGGTCCACCGCGACCCGCGGGCGTGCGAGCACAACCCGTCCGACGCCCTGCGCACCCCGGAGGAAGCCGTCGCGCTGCCGGAGCGGTGGCTCGCCCACTGGCGCGGGTTCGGCTTCTGCGGGCTGAGGCCCACCCGGTTGGACGACCGGCGCGCGTGGCGCTGAAAGCGGGGCTCGTCCGCGCCGACCACCTCGACCGCGACGGCGAGGACGGCCC
>NZ_JBPKJK010000074.1:0-42358 GCF_051756985.1 Saccharothrix sabaoui | reverse complement strand
CGTCCGGGTCGGCTGAGTCCGGGTCGGCCGGGTCCGGGTCAGCCGCGCCGGCGCGTGCGGCGCAGGTGGAGCAGGGCGCCCGCGCCCAGGGCGAGCAGGGCGCCGCCGAGGACCAGGGGACCGCGGACCGACGCGCCGGTGTCGGCGAGCCGGCCGCCGCCGCCCGGTGCGGGCGGCACCACGACCGGCGTGGTCGTGGTCGTGGTGGTGCTCGACGTCGGGGCGGTCGTGGTCGTCGGGGCGGTCGTGGTCGTCGCACCGCCGGTGGTGGTCGTGGTGGACGTCGGCGTCGTCGTGGTGGTGGTGCCGCCGGACGTCGTGGTCGACGTGGTCGTGGTCGTCGTCGGCCTGGTCGTGGTGGTCGTGGTCGTGGTCGGCGACGTGGTGGTGGTGCTCGTCGTGGTCGACGTCGGGTCCGTCGTGGTGGTGGTCGTCGTCGGGTCGGTGGTCGTCGTGGTCGGGTCGGTGGTGGTCGTCGTCGGCTCGGTCGTGGTGGTCGGTTCCGTGGTGGTGGTCGTGGGATCGGTCGTGGTCGTCGTCGTGGTGGTCGTGGTGGTGCTGGTCGGCGTGTTCGGCCGGACGGTGAACTCGTGCAGCAGCGTGTCCTGGCCGGGGTTGAGCGTGCACGGCGAGGTGAATGTGCCCAGGCCCGTCTCGGTGCCGTCGGCCCGGCGCGGGGTCAGGGTCGTCTCGAAGTCGCCGATGGTGATCGTGGTCCGGCCCGCGTTGGGGAAGCTCACCGGCGGGGTGCCGCCGGTCGCGACGGTGTCGAACGCGCCCGACGGCGGCACCGGGGTCTTGGCCACGGCCAGGTCCGGCACGAGGTCCAGCACGAAACCCGCGTTGTCGATCCTCGTCCGCGCCTTCGCCGTGCCCTCCACGGTCGCCGCGCCCACCAGCGCCAGGCCCTGCGTGGCCAGGTCCGGCACGGTGGCGGTCGCGGTGACCCGCGTCGCCGGTTGCTCCTCGCCCACCACCGCGTCGTCGGGCAGGTCCTCCACCACGATCCGGACGCTCATGTCCTGGGCGCCGATCAGCGGGAACGGGCAGTTGTAGACCAGCGTCAGCTCCGCCGCGGCGGCGGTGCCGACGCCCGCGCCGAGCAGGGCCGAGCCGCCGACCACGACCGCGCTGAGACCCGCCGCGGCCACCCGGTGTCGCACTCTCATGTCAGGTTCTCTCCTGGGAACGACCCGGGCGGGCCGGCGCACGCGCGCCGACCCGCCTGGGTGGGGGTGGGTGTCACTTCCTGGCGATGGCCAGGTCGAGCGTGTTGCCGGGGCCGGGGATGCTGAGGTTGACGACCGGCGTCACCAGGCCGCAGCCCTCGAACCTCGCGATCGCGTAGCCGCCGGTGAGGCCGCCGCCGTTGAGCGGGTCGAAGCCGGGCTTCGAGACGAGGTCGATGGTGCTCGGCGTCACCGTGGCGCACCGGTCGGTCGGCTTCACGACCTGGATGCCCAGCACCCGGACGTCGGTCAGCCTGATGCCGGCGGTGGTCCGCGCGGTCACCGCGCCGGCGGTGATGGTGCCGGTGGTCCTGCCCTGCGGCACCAGCCGGACGGTCGCGGTGGTGGGCACGAAGCCGAACAGGGCGAAGTCGCCCCGCGCGTCCGGCAGCGCGAGGTCACCGGAGAACGTGCCGCCGAGCAGGTCGACCTCGGTGGCCAGGGTGCCCGGTCCGAGCGGCAGGTCCGAGCCGAGCTTCTTGATCGTCGACGTGCCGTTGACGTCGTAGGTGATCTCCAGCGGCTCGTTCGGCGCGGACGTGGTCGTGGTGGTCGTCGGCGCGGTGGTCGTGGTCGTCGTGGTGGTGGTCGTCGGGCCAGTGGCGGGCGCGACGGTGAACTCGTGCAGCAGCGTGTCCTGGCCCGGCTTGAGCGTGCAGTCCGAGGTGAAGGTGCCCAGGCCGGTCTCGGTGCCGTCGGCCTTGCGCGGGGTCAGGGTGGTGCTGAAGTCGCCGACCGAGATGGTGGTGGCGCCCGCGTTCGCGAACGTCACCGGCGGGGTGCCGCCGGTCGCGACGGTGTCGAACGCCCCGGAGGCGGGCACGGCCGTCTTGGCCACCACCAGGTCCGGCACGACCTCCAGCACGGCGCCCGCGTTGTCGATCGTGGTCCGCGCCCGCGCGGTGCCCTCCACGGTGGCCGCGCCGACCAGGGCCAGGCCCTGCGTCGCGGTCGGCGGCACGGTGGCGGTCGCGGTCACCCGCGTCGCGGGCGTCTCCACGCCCACCACCGCCGAGTCCGGCAGGTCCGCCACGTCGATCCGCACGCTCATGTCCTGCGTGCCGATCAGCGGGAACGGGCAGCTGTACACCAGGGTCAGGCTCGCCTCGGCGGCCTGACCGGCCCCGGCGCCCGCGAACGCCACCGACCCGACCACCGCCGCCGCGACCGCGAGTCCGCCGAACGCCGTCCGACCAGTCCGTTTCAGCATGTGCGTCTCCTCGTCGAGAGCAGTGCGAAAACACGAATGCCATGGCTACTGGTCAGTAAAGTAGCTTTGGCCACCAGTGGCTGCAAGCATTGTTCGCATTTTTTCCGGCACGCTGTCGAAGGGCTACAAAATCACTTCCGAGCTTTATCACGCGCATGACAAATCATCCTCGACGGCTTGTGCCCGAAGAGGGGTGAAAGTACTTTCGGGGAATGGCCGGAGGTGGTGGGTGAGAAGCGCGCTGGTGGTCCTGGCGGCGGTCGCGGTCCTGCTGGGCGCGCTGCCGGCGCCCGGCTGGGTGGTGCGCCGCCCCGCCGAGCGGCCCGACCCGGCGCGCGCGGCGGGCATCACGATCACCTACCGCGTGGACGCGGTGAGCCGGATCGCCAAGCTCGGGTCGGACCTCGCCATCGGCCCCGGCACCCTGGTCGCCGAGATCGACCTGATCGAGGGCACGATCACCGGCGACCTGCGGCTGCCGCCCGCGCACGGCTACTTCGTCGTCTTCGGCTTCGTGCCGACCACCGCGCGCACCGACCTGGTCCCGGTCGGCCGGGTCACCGGTCGCATCCGGGAGGGCGAGATCACCGCGCACGCCGACCTGACGATCGGGCTCGGCGAGGTCGCGGTGAACTCGCAACCGCTCGACGTCGGGCAGGCGTGCCTGACCACCGCGCCCGCGTCGGTCGACCTCACCGGCCCGTTCGACCTCGCCGTGATCAGGATGAAGGCCGCCTACGCGATCCCGCCCTTCGGGGGCTGCCGGGGCGGGGAGGACCTCGACCCGCTGATGACCGGCCTGGTCTCGGGCCCGGACAACCTCCTCGACCTCACGCTGACCGCGCAGCTGTGAGCAGCCGCAACGCCCGCAGCGCGATGCCCATGTCGAACAGCGCGTCCGGGTCGTGCAGCTTCTCCCCGAACAGCTCCTCCAGCTGCCGCAACCGGTAGCGCACGGTCTGCGGGTGCACGGCGAGGCCCGCCGCGACCTCGGGCGCGCTGCCCCGGGTCTCCACCCACGCGGTCATCGTCTCCCGCATCCGCTGCTGCTGCTTGGGCGTCAGCCCCTCCAGCGGCGCCAGCGCCCGCTTCACCAGCTCGTGCACCAGGTCCTCGTCGCCGAGCAGCAGCAGCGTGGACAGGTGCTCGGTGGTGTCCACCATGGGTCTGTCCGGGATGACACCTGACTGGATGAGCGTGATCGTGCGGCGGGCCCAGCGCAGCGACTGCCGGGCCGACGCCAGCGGCACGACCGGGCCCACCGCCGCGCGCCACCCGCCCAGCTTGTGCTCCAGCGCGACGAGCTGCCGCTCCGGGTCGGTGAGCAGCAGGCACGGCTCGCCGCCCTCCAGGTCCATCAGGATGTCCTCGTGCAGCACCGGGATCGGCAGCTGGTGCTGGTCGGTGCGCCGTTCCAGCGCCACCACCAGCACCCGGTCCGGCACCGGCCAGTGCGCGGCCTCGGCGAGGTCGGCCAGCGCGTTCGGGTGGTAGCCGGGCTCGCCGAGGATCAGCTCCAGCAACCGCTTGCGCCGCCGCTGCACCGCGCCCGCGTGCCGGGCCTGCGCCTCGGCGTAGCCCTCCATCGAGCGCAGCGACAGCTCGTCGATGTAGGCGAAGATCGCCTCGGCGATCAGGCACATGGTCGCCAGCGGCACGCGTTCGGTCTGGCCGAACTCCGAGATGCGCCGCCACGCCACCCGCGCGCCGATCCGGTAGGCGGTCTGGAGCAGGTCGAGGCTGCGGCCCGCGCTCACCTCCAGCTTGCCGAGGAGGCGGAACAGCTTGGCGCGGTCCTCCCGCTCCGCGGTCGGGTCGACCATCCGGTCGATGAACTGGTGGATCGCCTGCTCCACCCCCTCCACCACCACCTGGCCGAACATGCCCTCCAGCTTCTGGGAGTACTCGGCGATCTGGTGCTGGATCTCCCGGACCATGTCGACGGCGACGTCGCCGGCCCGCGCGCGGAACTTCGGCGCGAGTTCGGCGGGCAACTGCTCCCAGAGGTCCGAATTGCCGATGAGGGGTAATTCGGCGGCCGTGAGTTCACCGGTCCTGTTCATGCTGTTCGCCCACCACCAAACGATCGGGTGTGATACCGAACACTGTATTTTTGATCATGAAAACCTGTCAACCGGCGCGGTGACCGGGCACCGGAGCGGCGCAACGCGGCACCGGGGCGCTGCTCCAACCGGCCCACGTGACCACCCCCGATTCGTCCGCGGTGGGGACATTGGTAGCCGCAACGCCGGCCGGGACGCCAGGGCCCGGTCATCTTTTTGTATCCAGGTGAGTGTTCCCGGAAGTGTTTTTGTCATGCGAATGACAAGCATTTAGACTGCTTGTGCACCACGGCGACGATGAGTAACGTACTCGCCGGTAACAGGTAACTGTGAAGCATTCACAACCTTTTCCGGAGAATACTCGTGACATTGCGACGGCGCTTGTCGGGGCTGCTCTTCGCGGTACTCCTGCTCGCGTTGTGCGGGTTGTCGGTCGCCGCCTACCAGAAGGTCTTCACGCCCCGCGTCACCGTCCTGCTGCGCACCGACCACGTGGGCAACCAGCTCCAGGCCGAGTCGGACGTGAAGCTGCTCGGCGTGCTCGTGGGCGAGGTGCGCGCCATCCGGTCGAGCGGCGACGGCGCCGAGCTGGAACTGGCCCTGCGCCCCGACCAGGTGGACCTCATCCCGGCGAACGTGTCGGCCCGGCTGCTGCCGAAGACGCTGTTCGGCGAGCGGTTCGTCAGCCTGGAGCCCCCCGACGACCCGCGCGGCTCGCTCGCCGAGGGCGACGTGATCGAGCAGGACCGCACGTCCGGCGCGATCGAACTGGAACGGGTGCTCGCCGACCTGATGCCCACGCTCCAGGCCGTGCGGCCGGACAAGCTGGCCTCCGCGCTCACCTCGGTGGCGCAGGCGCTGGACGGGCGCGGCGAGACCCTCGGCCGGACGATCGTCCAGCTCGACGCGTACCTGCGCGAGTTCAACCCCCGGCTGCCCGCCCTCAAGGAGGGCATCACGAAGTTCGCCGACGTCGCCGACCTCTACGCCGACGCCGGCCCCGACCTCGTGCGGGCGCTCGCGGACGCCACCGCGGTCAGCCGCACCCTCGCCGAGCAGCGCGCCGACCTCGACGCCGTCTACACCAGCCTCACCACCGCGTCGGCCGACCTGACCGGGTTCCTGCGCGCCAACGGCGAGGTCGTCGTCGGGCTCGCCGACCGGTCCCGGCCCACCCTGGAGCTGCTCGCCGGCTACTCGCCCGAGTTCCCGTGCGTGCTGGACGCCGTCAACGCGCTGCGCCCCCGCGTGGACGAGGCGCTCGGCAAGGGCACCGACCAGCCCGGGATGCACGCCGAGGTCACCGTGGTGCCGCCGGGCGAGGGCTACCGGCCCGGCCGCGACGACCCCGTCCAGCGCCGGGGCGGCGCGCCGCACTGCCCGGCGGGGCCCGTCGAGGCCGTCGCGCCCGACCGGGTGCCCGACTGGGCGGGCCTGCTCATGGGGGCCCGATGAGGGGCGTCGCCGCGCCGCTGACCAAGTTCCTGGTGTTCGTCGTCGTCACGGTCGCCGCCACCGGGTTCCTCGCGGCCACCGTCGCGGGCAGCCGGATCGGCTCCACCACCGACTACACCGCCCGCTTCACCGACGTCACCGCCCTGGCCGAGGGCGACGACGTGCGCATGTCCGGGGTGAAGGTCGGCCAGGTCGAGTCCCTCACCCTGGTCGACGACGAACTGGTCGACGTCGGCTTCTCGGTCGTCGAGGGCCGCAGCCTGTCCGCCGGCGTCACCGCCACCATCAAGTACCGCAACCTGGTCGGCCAGCGGTACGTCGCCCTCGAACAACCCGCCGGTCGGGTGGGGGAGGCGCTGCCCCGCGGCGGGCTCATCCCGGTGGAGCGCACCGTGCCCGCCCTCGACCTGACCACCCTGTTCAACGGTTTCAAGCCGCTGTTCCAGGCGCTCGACCCGGAGGACGTCAACAAGCTGTCCCACGAGATCGTCCAGGTCCTCCAGGGCGAGGGCGGCACGGTCGAGAGCCTCCTCGCGCACACCGCGTCGCTCACCACCGCCCTCGCCGCCGAGGACGACGTGATCGGGCGCGTCGTCGACAACCTCAACGCGGTGCTGGAGACGGTGAACTCGCGCGACGACCGGTTCGGCTCGCTGCTGACGTCGCTGCGGCAGCTCGTGTCCGGGTTCGCCGCCGACCGCGAGCCCATCGGCAACGCCGTCGCCGGCCTGGCCGCCCTGAGCGACAGCACCGCGTCCCTGCTGGAGCAGGGCCGCCAACCGCTCAAGGACGACATCGCCGCGCTCGGCCTGCTCGCCGGCACCCTCGGCACCGCGCCGGAGCTGGAACCGTTCGTGCGCAACCTGCCGGTCAAGTTCGACGCGATCGGCCGCACCGCCTCCTACGGCTCGTGGCTGAACTTCTACCTCTGCTACGCCTCGTCCGAGGCGGAGCCCGCGCCCGGCGGGGGACCGGTCGGACTCCCCATCACCGAACCGAGGTGCCGCCGATGACGCGCAGACCGGTGCTGCTGGGGGCCGTCGGGCTCCTGGTCCTCGCCGTCACCGCCGCGCTCACCTTCTTCCTGGAGGACCTGCCGTTCGTCGGCGGCGGCACGAGGCACACCGCCGACTTCGCCGAGGCGGCCGGCCTGCGCGTGGACGACGAGGTCCGCGTCGCGGGCCTCAAGGTGGGCACCGTGACCGACGTCGGGCTGCACGAGGGGGTGGTGCGGGTCGCGTTCCGGGTGTCCGGCGTCCACCTGGGTGACCGCAGCCGCGCCGGGATCCGCATCAAGACGCTGCTCGGGCAGAAGTACCTGGCGGTCGACCCCGAGGGCCGCGACCCGCTCACCGGCACCATCCCGCTGGAGCGCACCACCTCGCCCTACGACGTCGTGGAGGCGTTCAACGGGCTGTCGACCACGCTGACCGCGATCGACACCGACCAGTTGGCGCGGAGCTTCCAGGCGCTCAGCGACGCGTTCCGCGAGTCGCCGCAGCACGTGCGGCAGGCGCTCGACGGCCTGTCCGCGCTGTCGAAGACCGTCTCCAGCCGCGACGAGCAGCTCGCGTCGCTGGTCGCGGGCGCGAACAAGGTCACCGGGGCGCTCGCCGACCGCAACACCGACTTCGCCGCGCTCATCACCGACGGCAACCTGCTGCTGGAGGAGGTCGGGCGCCGCCGCGACGCCATCGCGGAGCTGCTCGACGGCACGCGCGAGATGTCCCGGCAGCTCTCCGGCCTCGTCGAGGACAACGCCGAGCAGCTGCGGCCCGCCCTGGAGCAGCTCGAACGCGTCACCGACGTGCTGCGGGACAACCAGGAGTCGCTCGAACGGGGCCTCGCGCTGGCCGGGCCCTACTACCGCGTGCTCACCAACGCGCTCGGCAACGGCGAGTGGGTCGACACCTACGTGTGCGGGCTGGTCGCGCAGCCCGGTGGCGGGCGCGACTGCCCACCGGGAGGCCGCTGATGTTCGTCCGGACCAGGAACCACCGGCGGCTCGTCATCGGGCTCGCCCAGGCACTCGTGCTGGTGCTGGTGGCGGTGGTCGCCGCGTGGTGGGTCTTCCTCCGCCCCGCGCCCACCCGCGTGACGGCCTACTTCACCGCCGCGGTCGGCGTCTACGAGGGCTCCGACGTGCGGGTGCTCGGCGTGCCCGTCGGCCGGGTCGTCGGCGTGCTGCCCGACGGCGGCTCCGTCCGGGTGGAGCTGGAGCTGGACCACGGCGTCGACGTGCCGGCCGACGCCCGCGCCGCCGTCGTCGCGCCCAGCGTCGTCGCCGACCGGTACGTGCAGCTCGCGCCCGCCTACACCGGGGGCGACCGGATGGCGCCGGGCGCCGTCATCACCAGCGCGCGCACCGCGGGCACGGTCGAGCTGGACGAGCTGTACGGCAGCCTCGACAGCCTGCTCACCGCGCTCGGCCCGGACGGGGCCAACCGCGGGGGCGCGCTGTCGGACCTGCTGCGCACCGGCGCCGACGCGCTGGACGGCAACGGCGGCGCGCTCGGCGCGACGATCCGGCAGCTCGCCGACGCGGCCACGACGCTCGCCGGGTCGCGCGAGGACCTGTTCGGCACGGTCGACAACCTCCAGTCGTTCACCGGGGTGCTCGCCGCGAACGACGAGCAGGTGGGCAGGCTCGCCGACCAGCTCGCCGACGTGACCGGGTTCTTCGCCGCCGAGCGCGACGACCTCGGCACGGCGCTGGGCGAACTGGCGGGCGCGCTGGAACGGGTGCGCGCGTTCGTGCGGGACAACCGCGACCGGGTGAAGACCTCCGTGGAGGACCTGGCCGTGCTCACCGGTTCCCTGGTGCGGCAGCAGCAGTCGCTCTCGGAGGTGCTCGACGTGGCACCCGTCGCGCTGCACAACGTGGTCGCCGCCTACGACCCGGCGACCGGCACGCTGAACGCCCGCGCCAACCTCAACGAGTTCGTCGCCGACCTGCTCAGCGTGCCCGGGGGTCCCCGGTGACCGCGGCGGGTCCGGCGGCCGGTGCGGGTCCGGTGGCGGGGGCGGGTCCGGTCACCGGTGCGGGTCCGGTGCGGCGGGTCCTCGCGGTGGCCTCCGTCGTCCTGCTCACCGGCTGCTCGACCCTGCCGAGCGCCTACGACCTGCCGCTGCCCGGCGGCGCGGACCTCGGCGACCGGCCGTACCGGGTGGTGGTCGAGTTCGACGACGTGCTGGACCTCGTGCCGCACGCCGGCGTGAAGGTCGACGACGTCGCGGTCGGCGAGGTCGAGGACATCGGGCTGTCCGAGGACGGCTCCACGGCCCTCGTGCGGGTGGTCGTGCGCGGCGACGTGCTGCTGCCGTCCAACGTCCTGGCCCGGCTGCGCCAGTCCAGCCTGCTGGGCGAGAAGTACGTGGAACTCGCGCCGCCGTCCGAGCGCTCGTCGACGCCGCTCGTGGACGGCGCGGTCGTCCCGGTCACCCGGACCGACCGCAACCCCGAGGTGGAGGAGGTGTTCGGCGCGTTGTCCATGCTGCTCAACGGTGGTGGCATCGCGCAGGTGCAGGACATCTCGCGGGAGCTGAGCGCGGCGCTGTCCGGCAACGAGGCCGCGGTGAGGTCGTTGCTGTCCACTGTGGACACCTTCGTCGGGTCGCTGGACGAGCACAAGGGCGAGATCACCCGCGCCCTCGAGGGGATGGACCGGCTCGCGTCGTCCCTGGAGTCGCGCAAGGCCGACATCGGCGTGGTCCTGGACGACCTGGAACCCGGCCTGGAGGTGCTGCACGAGCAGCGCGGGCAGCTCGTCGGCCTGCTGGACTCGCTGGGGCAGCTGTCCACCGTCGCCACCGACGTGGTCGAGCGCGGGCGCGAGGACCTGGTGGCCGACCTCCGCGCGCTGGAGCCGACGCTGCGGAAGCTGGCCGAGTCCGGTCAGGACCTGCCGCAGTCGCTGGAGCTCCTGCTCACGTTCCCGTTCACCGACGCCGTGCTCGACGGCATCAAGGGCGACTACCTCAACACCTACCTCACCCTGAAGCCGGGAGGCCGTTGATGATCACCCGGCGGGTGCGCGCGCAGGTCGCGCTGTTCACCGTCATCGCGCTGCTCGGCGTCAGCTACGTCGGCGCGGAGTACGCCGGGCTGACCGTCGTGGACGACGGGTACGAGGTGCGGCTCGAACTGCCCCGGACCGGCGGCCTGTTCACCGGCGGCGAGGTGACCTACCGGGGCGTGCCCGTCGGCCGGGTGGGGCCGGTCCGCCTGGTGGACCGCCGGGTGGAGGTCGGGCTGCGCATCGCGGCCGGCGCGCCGCCGATCCCGGCCGACCTGGAGGCCGTGGTGGCCAACCGGTCGGCGGTCGGCGAGCAGTACGTCGACCTGCGCCCGCGCGGCGCGGGCGGACCGTACCTGGTGGACGGCTCCGTCATCCCCGAGGCGCGGGCGAGGCTGCCGCTGCCCGTGGAGCAGGTGCTGACCAACCTCGACGAGCTGGCGCGGTCCGTGCCGGTCGACTCGCTGCGCACCGTCGTGGACGAGCTGGACCAGGCGTTGCGCGGCACCGGGCCCGACCTGCAGGCGCTGCTCGACGCCACCGGTCGGTTCGTCGCCGAGGCGGGGGAGCACCTGCCGCAGACCGTGGAGCTGCTGGACGACTCGGTGACCGTGCTCCAGACCCAGCTGGACCACTCGGCGGCGATCGACTCGTTCGCCGACAGCGCCCTGCTGGTGGCCGAGCGGCTGCGCGCGTCGGACGGCGACCTGAGGCGCCTGATCGCCGCCGCCCCGGGGGCCGCCGGCGAGGTCAGCGCCCTGCTGCGCGACTCGGGGCCGAACCTGGGCGTGCTGCTGTCCAACCTGCTGACGACGGCGGACGTCCTGGTCACCCGGCAGGGGCAGCTGGAGCAGGTGCTGGTGACCGTGCCCGACGCGGTGTCGGTGGGCGCGTCGGCGGTGCGCGGCGGTCAGGCGTCGTTCGGCCTGGCGCTGACGTTCTTCGACCCCCCGCCGTGCCACGCGGGCTACGAGGGCACGCGGAAGAAGCCGGGCCTGGACACCACCCCGGGCACCTTCAACACCGACGCCGCCTGCACCCTGCCCCGCGGCTCCGCCACGGGCGTCCGAGGAGCCCAGAACGCCCCCCGCTGACCGAGAGTCCAACGCTCAGACCCCGAGAGTCCAACGCCGAGGCCTCGAGAGTCCAACGCTCAGACCTCGAGAGTCCAACGCTCGGGACCCCTGAGTTCTCCGTTCAGGTCGGCCTGCCGGAGGGCCCGAACGCAGAACTCAGGGGTCCTGGAGGTTGGACTCTCGGGACCTGGGGGTTGGACTCTCGGGGTTAGAGGGGGCTCACGTAGAGCCAGGTGCCGTCTTCGCGCACGAAGCGGCTGTTCTCGTGCAGCACGTCCCGCGTGCCGCGCAGGCGGTAGTGGGCGCGGAACTCCACGGTGCCCGTCGTCTGGAACAGGGTGCCGCCGGTGCGGGCCAGGACCTCCAGGCGGCTCCAGCGCTGGTCCGGGTCCAGGTCCAGGGAGTCGGGACGGGTGGTGGGGTGCCAGGTGGCGAGCAGGTAGTCCTCGTCGCGCACGGCGAACGCGCTGTAGCGCGACCGCATGAGGGTCTCCGCCGTCGGCGGCTTCTTGCGCCCCTCGTGGTACGGGCCGCAGCAGTGCTCGTACGGGTCACCCAGCCCGCACGGGCAGGCGGTGGTCATTCGGGACGGTCGCAGGCGGTGCGACCGGACCGGGAGAAGCGGACCCACGCCAGGGCGCTCTCGGCCTCGCGGTCGCCGGCGGCGGCCTCGGCGGAGAGCGCCGCGTGCACCTGGTAGCGCAGCCCGGCGGGCACGTCGGGGTCGAGGAGCAGGGTCGCGCGGATGTCCGGACGCGGGTCGTCGGCCAGCGCGGCGAGGGTTTCTGCGGACATCGGTTCGGTCACGCCCCCAGGGTATAAGGAGGAGCGACCCGCCTCCCGACGACTGCCGGGTCGGGGAGGCGGGTCGCTCCGGTGCGGGCTGGTCACGGCATCAGGTGCACGCCGCACCGTTCACGGTGGGAGAACCGAACGGCGGGGTGCTTCCGCTGAAGCTCGCGTTGTACCCGACGGTCGCGGTACCGCCGGTGGCGAGCCTGCCGTTCCAGGACGCGTTGACGACGCGGACGGTGTCGCCCGTGTCGGTCCACGTCCCGTTCCAGCCCTGGGAAACGGTCACACCGGGTGCGGAGAACGCCAGGGTCCAGGACTCCACTGCGGGACCCCTGTTCTCGATGACGATCTCGCCGCTGTAACCGCCGGACCACTGGCTGATCACGCGATGGCTCACCCGGCACCCGGTCCCCGCGGGTGGCGTGGTGGTCGTCGTCGTGGTCGACGTGGTGGTCGAAGTGGTCGAAGTGGTGCTGGTCGTGCTGGTGGTGCTGGAGGTGGTGGTGCTGGTCGGGCCCGCGGCCACCGCCATGTCGTACGCGCGCTGCGGCACGAACTGGCCCGCGCCCGCGATGCAGCCGTCCGCCTCGCCGGGCAGCTTCACCCAGAGGAACGCGTCGATCTGCGCGTCGCCGGTGTCGGTGGTGCTGGGCGTGCCGATCGCGCGCCCGGCCGGGTCGCACCACTCGCTGCCCAGCGGGCCGTTGCCGTTGCGGCTGGTGTCGATGACGGCCTTGAGCCTGCTGTCGCCCAACGCGTTGAGGGTCGCCTTGGCGAACGCGATCTCGTCCCGGCTGTACCGGTAGTTCGACACGTTCGTGGCGATCCCGTCGGCGCTGCTGGAGATCTCCGCGCCGCGCAGCCGGTTGGCGGCCTCGCCCGGCGTGAGCCACGCGGAGTGGCCGATGTCGAAGTACACCTTCGCCCGCGAGGAGCCGGACTTGAGCTTCTTGCCCGCGTAGGCCATCGACGCCTTCGTCTCGGCCTGCTGGCCCGCGTCCTGGCAGCTCGTCATGATCGGGAGCACGTCCGGCTCCAGGATGATCGACGCCGGGCGCCCCGCGAGACCGGCCGCGACCTCGTCCACCCACGCCCGGTACGCCGAGTGCGACGGCGCGCCGCCGCCGCTGGCCCCGCCGCAGTCGCGGTTCGGGATGTTGTAGACGACCATGATCGGGATCTTCCCGGCCGCCGCGGCGGCGCCGACGAACGAGTCGACCTGCGCGCGGACCTGCGAGGTGTTGGTCGTGGTGTACCACCGGGCCTGGGGCACGTTCGCGATCCGGTCGCGGATCACCGCGGCCCGCGAGTCGCCCTGGTTCTGCGCGACCCACCGCGCCGCGGAGGTGTCGGGCACGACGTAGAACGCGGAGTCCGCGGCTCGGGCGACGGTCGCGCCGCCGCCGAGGGCGAGCGCCGCGGCGCTCGCGACCAGTGCGCCGGACAACGCGCCCGCGGCGGCCGTCCTGCCCCTGGGGCGGGCCCGGCGGCCGGTGGTGTGGGCTTGTGGTGAGTGCATCAGCAGGTCCTCGCAGCGTCGGTGCAACGGGGGTCTGAGCGGGAGTCCGAACGACCTGGGAGCGCTCCCAGGTGGCAGGACTGTAGCCACTCGGAAACCGTGCGGAAAAGAGGGCGTCACCGGCAGGTCCCCGAAAACCCAGTTACTGTGCGTGTTCGAAGCCGCTGTTCGGGCTCGTCTCGTTCGGTGTGCTAGGCGCAAAAATGCGGTCTCGAACACGTTCGGTGTCCGATCTATCGGGTTATTGGTCTGATCGAGTGAGCGGTGCGCGTTCTCGACCGACTGTGAAGTTGATGTCGAAATCCCGTCGAATTACGCCGGTGGGCCGATCGCGCGCAGGGCCGTTCGGCCCGGCCACACCGGTAAAAAGGGACGTTCTCGGCCTCGCGCCGTTGCCGGACGGCTGAATCGGTGCACCTCGGGCACGTGTGCGCGTGGACGCGACGCCGTGCGGGAGATCGGCGGTGGTCCGGGACCCGCGCGACGACCGGCTCGCACGACCAGGTGACTCTCCGGCGCGATCCCCCGCTTGCGGCATCCGGCCCAGCGTCGGCGAACGTTCGGCCCACCAATCGGGACCGGCTCGGCCGAATTTGTCAAGGGTTTGTGGCCGACCCCTCTTTTCACGGTGTTTCGATGCCGTTACAGTCCCGCACTGGGAGCGCTCCCAGAAACCTCCACCGCCCTGCCCCTCGGAGGAAACGCATGCGACGACGCATGTCCGGAGTGCTGACGAGCACGCTCGCCGTGCTGGTCAGCGCCGCGACGCTGACAACCGCCCAGGTCCCGGCGCACGCGAACGCCGAGGCCGCCCCGGCGTTCAACTACGGCGAAGCCCTCCAGAAGTCGATCTGGTTCTACGACGCCCAGCGGTCCGGCGACCTGCCGGCGGACAACCGGGTGAACTGGCGCGGCGACTCGGCGCTGCGCGACGGCTCCGACGTCGGCCTCGACCTGTCCGGCGGCTTCTACGACGCGGGCGACCACGTCAAGTTCGGCCTGCCGTTCGCGGCGAGCATGACCGTGCTCGCGTGGGGTGCGGTGGAGAACCGCGCCGCCTACGAGAACTCCGGTCAGCTGCGGCACCTCCTGTCGAACCTCAAGTGGGGCACCGACTGGATCATCAAGGCGCACCCGAGCCCGAACGTGGTCTACGGGCAGGTCGGCGCGGGCGACGACGACCACAAGTGGTGGGGCGCCGCCGAGGTCATGCAGATGGCCCGCCCGTCGTACAAGGTCGACGCGTCCTGCCCCGGCTCGGACCTCGCGGGCGAGTACGCCGCCGCGATGGCCGCGTCGTCCATGGTCTTCCGGCAGTCCGACCCGACCTACGCCGACACCCTCCTGGCGCACGCGAAGCAGCTCTACTCCTTCGCCGACACCTACCGGGGCAAGTACAGCTCCTGCATCACGGACGCGGCGAAGTTCTACAACTCCCACAGCGGCTACCAGGACGAGCTGGTGTGGGGCGCGGTCTGGCTGCACCGCGCCACCGGTGACGCGGCCTACCTCGCCAAGGCGAAGGCCGAGTACCCGAAGCTGTCCACCGAACCGCAGAGCACGACCCGGTCCTACCGGTGGACGATCGCCTGGGACGACAAGTCCTACGGCGCCTACGCGCTGATGGCGAAGCTGACCGGCGAGCAGCAGTACGTGGACGACACGAACCGCTGGCTGGACTACTGGACCACCGGGTACAACGGCAACCGGGTCCGCTACTCGCCCGGCGGGCAGGCCGTGCTCGACACGTGGGGCTCGCTGCGCTACGCGGCCAACACCGCGTTCGTCGCGCTGACGCACGCCGACTGGCTGCGCGCCACCGACCCGGTCCGGGCCACCACCTACCACGACTTCGGCGTGCGGCAGGTGAACTACGCGCTCGGCGACAACCCGCGCAACTCCAGCTTCGTCGTCGGCTTCGGCGCGAACCCGCCGCGCAACCCGCACCACCGCACCGCGCACGGCGCGTGGGCCGACACCATGCGGGAACCGGTCGCGAGCAGGCACGTCCTGTACGGCGCGCTGGTCGGCGGCCCGAGCACGAACAACGACGCCTACACCGACGACCGCACCGACTTCATCGCCAACGAGGTCGCGCTCGACTACAACGCGGGCTTCACCGGCGCTCTCGCCCGGCTGTACGGCGAGTACGGCGGCACGCCGCTCGCGGGCTTCCCCGTCGCCGAGGCCCCGGACGGCCCCGAGCTGACGGTGGAGGCGTCGGTCAACCAGAGCGCGGCCGGTTTCACCGAGGTCAAGTCGTTCGTCCTGAACAGGTCGGCGTGGCCCGCCCGGACGTTCACCGGCTCGCTGCGCTACTACTTCACCCTCGACGGCACGACGACGCCCGACCAGGTCACCGTCACCACGAACTACAACCAGTGCGGCACGCCGGGCGCGCCCCGGCAGCACAGCGGCCGGGTGTACTACGTGGACGTGCCGTGCCCCGGGGTGTACCCGGGCGGGCAGTCCGCGCACCGGCACGAGGTGCAGTTCCGCATCACCAGCACCGGCTCGTGGGACCCGACCGACGACTGGTCCTACGAGGGCCTGGGCTCCGGCAACACCGTCGCGCGCACCGAGCGCCTCACCCTGGTGCAGGACGGCGCGGTCGTGTGGGGCCGGGAACCCGGCCCGGCGGTCGAGGACCGCGAGACGCCCTCGGTCCCCGGTGGACTGTCGGTTTCCGACGTCACCAGCAGCGGCGCGACGCTGCGCTGGTCGGCGTCCACGGACAACGTCGGGGTGGTCGGCTACGACGTGCTCCGGGCGGACGGCACGGTCGCAGGTGCCCCGGCCACCCCGGCGTTCCAGCTCACCGGGCTCAGCCCGGACACCGCCCACGCGTTCACCGTCCGGGCCCGGGACGGCGCGGGCAACACCTCGGCGGCGAGCACCGCGGTGACCTTCCGGACGCGGGCCGGCGGCACCGGCCCGACCGGTCCGGTGGTCGCGCAGCAGCGCGGCGGCGGTGGCGCGAGCGTCAACCAGATCGGCGTCGCCCTGGCCGCGGTCAACCGGGGTGCCGCCGCGGTCGACCGGTCGACGGTGTCCCTGCGGTACTGGTTCACCGGCGACAGCGCCTCGGCCGGCCACCAGGTGTTCTGCGACTGGGCGGTGGTCGGCTGCGCGAACGTGCGCGCCACCGTCGTGAAGCTGCCCACCGCACGGCCGGGCGCCGACTCCTACCTCCAGGTCACCTTCACCGCGGGTTCCCTCGCGCCGGGCGCGAGCACCGGCGACGTCCAGCTGCGGGTGGCCAAGTCCGACTGGTCGGCGTTCGACCAGACCAACGACCACAGCTACCGCGCCACCACCGCGCTGGCCGACTTCGACCGGGTGACCGCCTACACCGGCACCACCCTCGCCTGGGGCGTCGAACCCTAGGCCCCGAGACCCGGCACGGGGCGTTCTGCGCGCCCAGGCGTCCCGTGCCGAACCCAGCTCCCGCCCCACACCGCCGCCCTTTGGAAGCTCGCGGGTCAATGGCTGACCCGTGCAGGAGGAGGACGCATGAGGTACCGCACCAGAGCGGGACGGTTGCGCACCGGACCGCTCGCGCTGATAGCCGCGGCAGCGACCGCCGCGGGGGTAATGCCGTTCGTCGCCCCCGTGGCGAACGCGGCCGTGACGTGCACGGTCAACTACCAGGTCACGAACCAGTGGCAGGGCGGCTTCGGCGCCAGCGTGGCCATCCGCAACCAGGGTGACGCGGTCAACAACTGGCGCCTCACGTGGACCTTCCCGAACGGGCAGCGCGTCCAGCAGGGCTGGAGCGGCACGTTCAGCCAGAGCGGTTCGGTGGTCACCGTGGCCGCCCCGACCTGGTCGCCCAACCTCGCGTCCGGCGCGCAGACCACGGTCGGCTTCAACGGCACGTGGACCGGCAGCAACACCCCGCCGACCGACTTCGCGCTCAACGGCACGCCCTGCACGGGTCCCAACACCGCGCCGAGCGTCTCGCTGACCTCGCCGACGGCGGGTCAGGCGTTCCAGACCGGCGCGGCGATCCCGCTGGCCGCGACCGCCGCCGACACCGACGGCACCGTCGCCAAGGTGGACTTCCTCGCCGACGGCGCGGTCGTCGCGACCGACACCTCGGCGCCGTTCACCGGCTCGTGGACCGGCGCGACCGCCGGTGAGCACGCCATCACGGCGCGCGCCACCGACGACAAGGGCGGCGTCGGCAACTCGACCGCCGTGGGCATCCGGGTCCTCGCGGGCCAGGCCGTCCAGGTGAGCCCGAACTCGCTGAGCGTGCGGCAGGGCACCACCGGCACCTTCGGCGTCTCGCTGGCGACCGCGCCGACGGCGAACGTGACCGTCGCGGTCTCCCGCTCGGCGGGCAGCACCGACCTCATGGCCGGTCCCGCGTCGCTGACCTTCACCCCGTCGAACTGGGCGACCAAGCAGAACGTCACGGTCACCTCGGCGAACAACGGCGGCGACCTGGGCACGGCCACGTTCACGGTCAGCTCCACGGGCGTCACGCCGGCCACGGTCGAGGTCAAGGAGATCGACGGTTCCGCGTCGGACTTCGAGCAGGCGTTCCTCGACCAGTACGCGAAGCTGCACGACCCGGCCAGCGGCTACTTCCGGACGTTCTCCGACGGCCTGAAGGTCCCGTACCACTCGATCGAGACCCTGATGGTCGAGGCCCCGGACCACGGTCACCAGACCACGTCCGAGGCGTTCAGCTACTACCTGTGGCTGGAGGCGAGCTATGGCAAGATCACCGGTGACTGGAGCTCGTTCAAGAAGTCCTGGGCCGCGATGGAGAAGTACATCATCCCGGCCACGGCGGACCAGCCGACGAACAACAAGTACGACCCGTCGAAGCCGGCGACGTACGCCCCCGAGCACCCGCGGATGGACCAGTACCCGTCGGTGCTGGACTCCAACGTGCCGATCGGTCGCGACCCGATCGCGGCCGAGCTGAAGTCGGCCTACGGGACCGACGACGTCTACGGCATGCACTGGCTGCTCGACGTCGACAACACCTACGGCTTCGGCCGGTGCGGCGACGAGTCCGACGCCCTGCCCGCGTACATCAACACCTACCAGCGCGGTTCCTCGGAGTCGGTGTGGGAGACCATCCCGCAGCCGTCCTGCGACACGTTCGCGCACGGTGGCCCCAACGGCTTCCTCGACCTGTTCACCAAGGACGCCAGCTACGCCAAGCAGTGGAAGTACACCAACGCCCCGGACGCCGACGCGCGTGCGGTGCAGGTGGCGCTGCTGGCCCAGGAGTGGGCGACCGAGCAGGGCAAGGCCAGCGAGGTCGCGCCCGAGGTGGCCAAGGCCGCCAAGATGGGCGACTACCTGCGGTACGCCATGTTCGACAAGTACTTCAAGAAGATCGGCAACTGCGCCAGCACCTCCTGCCCGGCGGGTACCGGCAAGGACAGCGCGCACTACCTGATGTCCTGGTACTACGCGTGGGGCGGCGCGACCGACACGTCCGCGGGCTGGGCGTGGCGCATCGGTGACGGCGCGTCGCACCAGGGCTACCAGAACCCGCTGGCCGCGTACGCGCTGGCGAACGAGCCGGCCCTGAAGCCGAAGTCGGCGACCGGCCAGCAGGACTGGGCCACGTCGATGACCCGGCAGCTGGAGCTGCTCCAGTGGCTCCAGTCCGCCGACGGCGCCATCGCCGGTGGTGTCACGAACAGCTGGGAGGGCCAGTACGCCGCCCCGCCGGCGGGCACGCCGACGTTCTACGGCATGTACTACGACGCCCACCCGGTGTGGCGCGACCCGCCGTCGAACCGCTGGTTCGGCTTCCAGGCGTGGCAGATGGAGCGCACCGCGGCCCTGTACGAGAAGACGGGCAACCCGGCGGCCAAGAAGATCCTCGACAAGTGGGTCCCCTGGGCCATCGCGAACACCACCGTCGGCACGGGCGGCGCCTTCCAGATCCCCTCCGACATGGAGTGGACCGGCGCGCCGGACACCTGGAACGCCACCAACCCGGGCGCCAACGCGAACCTGCGCGTGCGCGTGCTCAACCACAGCCAGGACGTCGGCATCGCCGCGTCCTACGCCAAGACGCTCCTCAACTACGCGGCCGAGTCGGGCAACGCCCAGGCGAAGACCGTCGGTGAGGGCCTCCTGACGGCGCTGCTGGCGCACGAGGACGACAAGGGCATCGCGGTGCCGGAGACGCGGGCGGACTACAACCGCTTCGACGACACCTACAACACGTCGACGCGCGAAGGCCCGTACGTCCCGACGGGCTGGTCGGGCACCATGCCCAACGGTGACCAGATCCGCCCGGGCGTCTCGTTCGTCGACATGCGCTCGATGTTCAAGCAGGACCCGGACTGGCCGAAGGTCCAGGCATACCTGGACGGCGGCCCCGCACCGACCTTCACCTACCACCGGTTCTGGGCGCAAGCTGAGATCGCCACGGCGTTCCAGCTGCACGTGGAGCTGTTCGGCTAGGACAAACCGAAGGTCGTCGTCGCCCCCCTCACAACGTGGTGAGGGGGGTGTTCGGCGTGGTCACGACAACGCGTCTCATTTGTCGAACGCATTCGACTCGAATCCAGCGAATCGAAACATTCGCGAAACTTCGGTGTTGACGCGGCTTGGAGACCTGTGCCACATTTTTGGCACCCCCGCCGCTGAGCCGAACGGGGTGATCTCCGATCGCGAATCGAATCGTTTCGATTCACATACCTGGACATTCGACGAATTCGACGAGCGCGAGAGGTGTGCCGTGGACCCGCTGCCGTTCCGCGACCCGGGGCTCCCGGTGGAGGCCAGGGTCGCCGACCTCCTGGGCAGGCTGACCGCCGAGGAGAAGGTGGCGATGCTCCACCAGCGCCAACCCGCCGTGCCCCGTTTGGGCCTCGCCGAGTTCCGCACCGGCCTGGAGGCGCTGCACGGCGTCGCCTGGCTGGGCCGGGCCACGGTGTTCCCGCAGGCGGTCGGCCTGGGCGCGACGTGGGACACCGACCTGGTGCGCCGGGTCGGCGAGGCGACCGGCGTCGAGGCGCGCGGGTTCCACCACCGTGACCCCGTCGCGCACGGCCTCAACGCGTGGGCGCCGGTGGTCAACCCGCTGCGCGACCCGCGCTGGGGCCGCAACGAGGAGGGCTACTCCGAGGACCCGGTGCTCACCGCCGAGATGGGCACGGCCTACGCGTGGGGCCTGCGCGGCGACCACCCGCGCTACCTGCGCACCGCGCCCACGCTCAAGCACTTCCTGGGCTACAACAACGAGGACGACCGCTGCACGACGTCGTCGGACCTGCGGCCGCGCGTGCTGCACGAGTACGAGCTGCCGTGCTTCCTCGGCCCGGTCCGGTCGGGCGCGGCGGTGGCCGTGATGCTGGCCTACAACCTGGTCAACGGCCGCCCCGCGCACCTGACCCCGTTGCTGGACCGCGAGCTGCGGCCGTGCGCGCCGGACGGGCTGGTCGCGGTCAGCGACGCCTACGCGCCGTCCAACGTGGCCGGGGTGCAGGCGTACCTGCCCGGCCACCCCGAGGCGCACGCCGCGATGCTGCACGCGGGCCTGGACAGCTTCACCGACCAGGACGCCGACCCGACGCTGACGGTGGAGAGCGTCACCACCGCGCTCAAGGACGGCCTGCTGGAGCAGGTGGTCGTCGACCGCGCGGTGGGCCGGGTGCTGGCGCTGCGCTTCCGGCTGGGCGAGTTCGACCCGCCCGCCGACGGGAACACCGCCGACGACCCCGCCCGCGGGAACCCCTACGCGTCCATCACCGCCGACGTCATCGGCACGCACGGGGAGCTGGCGCTGGAGGCGGCGCGGCGGGCGGTCGTGCTGCTGCGCAACGACTCCCTCCTGCCGCTGCGGTCCGGGGTGGACCTCGCGGTCATCGGCACGCACGCCGACACCGTGTTCGAGGACTGGTACAGCGGCACGCTGCCGTACCGGGTGACCGTCCGCCGCGGACTGGAGCAGTTCGCGACCGTCGCGCACCACGAGGGGGTCGACCGGATCGCGCTGCGCGCGGCGGACGGCCGCTACCTCGGCGTGCGCGGCGGCGTCGTGGGCCTCGGCGACCGGGCGCTGTTCGACCGGTTCGACTGGGGCGACGGGGTGTGGGCGCTGCGGGACGTGGCGTCGCGCCGCTACCTCGGGGTGACGGCGGGCGGGACGGTGGTCGCGGAGGCCGAGACGCCCGGCGGGTGGGACGTGCGCGAGCTGTTCGAGCCCCGGTTCACCGGCGACGAGGTCGTGCTGCGCAACAAGGTCCAGGGCACCGACACCGGCCCGTTCACCGTCGAGCTGGTCGTGGACGGCACCGCCGCGGCGGCCGAGGTCGCGGCACGGGCGGAGGTCGCCGTCCTCGTGCTCGGCAACGACCCGCACGTCAACGGCCGCGAGACCCAGGACCGCACCACGCTGCGCCTGCCGAACCTCGACCTGGTCAGGGCCGTCCGCGAGGCCAACCCGAACACCGTGCTCGTGCTGGTCAGCAGCTACCCGTACGCCCTGGACGGCGAGGAGGAGCGGCTGCGGGCGATCCTGTGGACCGCCCACGGCGGCCAGGAACAGGGCCGCGCGGTGGCCGAGGCGCTGTTCGGCGCGTTCTCGCCGTCCGGCCGGCTGCCGCAGACCTGGTACCGCTCCGACGACGACCTGCCCGACATCCTCGACTACGACGTCATCCGCGCGGGCAGCACGTACCTGTACTTCACCGGCGAGCCGCTGTTCCCGTTCGGGCACGGCCTGGGCTACACCACGTTCGACTACTCGGACCTGACCCACGAGGGCGGCACGGCCCGGGTGACGGTCACCAACACCGGTCTCGTCCCCGGCGCGGAGGTCGTGCAGCTGTACTCGTCGGCCCCCGGGTCGCGGGTGCGGCAGCCGGTGCGCAGGCTCCAGTCGTTCCGGCGCGTGCACCTCGAACCGGGGGAGGGCGTAACCGTCGAGCTGCCCGTGGAGCACCTGTGGCACTGGGACGTCACCACCGGCCGCCGCGTCGTGGAGACCGGGCGGTACGAGCTGGCGGTCGGCTCCTCGTCGCGGGAGATCAGGGCACGCCTCGACGTCGACGTCGAGGGCGAGGTGATCGCGCCGCGCACCGGTGTGCTGCGCGCGGTCGACTTCGACGACTGCGACGGCGTGCGGCTGGTGGACGACGAGGTGGAGTTCACCCGCGAGGGCGGCTGGATCGCGTTCCACGACGTGGTGGACGGCGAGCGGTCCGCGCCGCCGGGTACGCGGGTCTCGCGGCGCGACGGCGCGTCGCTGGTGCTCACCGCCGCGGCGGCGGGCGTGCGGGTGAGGGAGGTGCGTTGACGTGGTCACCATCGCCGATGTCGCGCGGCACGCAGGGGTCGCCCCCAGCACCGTGTCGTACGTGCTGACGGGGCGCCGCTCGATCTCCTCGGCCACGAAGGCCAGGGTCGAGGCGAGCGTGCGGGCACTGGGCTACCACCCGCACGCGGGGGCCCGGTCGCTGGCCAGCAACCGGGCGAACGTGCTCGCGCTGGTGCTGCCGATGCGCGAGGGCATGCACATGCCGGTGCTGATGCAGTTCGTCGTGGCGGTCGCCAACGCGGCCCGGCGGCACGACCACGACGTGCTGCTGGTGACCGCCGACCAGGGCGCGGCCGGGCTGCGCCGGGTGGCGGGCAGCGCCCAGGTCGACGGCCTGCTCGTGATGGACGTGGAGATGCACGACGAGCGCGTACCGGTGCTGCGGGAACTGGACCGGCCCTCGGTGCTCATCGGCTTCCCCGCCGACGCGGCCGGCCTGACCTGCGTGGACCTGGACTTCGCCGAGGCGGGCGCGCGGTGCGTCGACCACCTGGCCGACCTCGGGCACACCTACGTGGCGCTGGTCGGCGCGCCCCGCGCGGTCTACCAGCGCGACACCGGGTTCGCGCACCGCACCATGGCCGGGTTCAGCGCCGCCGCCATGCGCCGCGGCGTCGCCTCCACCACCCTGCCCACCGAGACCGACCACGAGTCGGTGCGGGTGGCCATCACCGGCCTGCTGGACCGGCACCCCGCCGTCACCGGCCTGGTCGTGCACAACGAGGCCGCGCTGCCCTCGGTGGTGGAGGTGCTGCGCTCGCTGGGCCGCAAGGTGCCCGACGACATCGCGGTCATCGCGATCTGCCCCGACGACCAGGCCGAGCGGCTGATGCCGCCGCTGACCTCGGTGGCGGTGCCCGCCGAGCAGCTGGGCCACCACGCGGTGGCGCTGCTGATGGCCAAGCTCGACCGCACCCCGACACCACCGCTCACGCTGCTGCCGCCGCGGCTGACCGAGCGGGCCAGCACCACGCGCTGACCGCGGTCCCGGGGGCCGCGCCACCGCGCGGTCCCCGGGGTCCGCTCCCGACCACGTCGAAGCGCTTCGAACTCAACAGGAGGAACACCGGATGGGCTTGCGCGAGATCAGCGGCGGGTTCGACTGGCGCGACGGCCACCAGGTGGTGCGGGTCGAGGCGTGGGGCCCCGACGCCGTCCGGGTGCGGGTGGGCCTGACGGGCGTGCGCGACGACGTGCCCGGCGCGCTGGGCGAGCGGCCCGACGCCGAGGTCGACGTGAAGGTGGGCGAGGAGAGCGCCGTCCTGGTCAACGGCCGGCTGCGCGTCGAGCTGGGCGAGGGGTTGCTGCGGTTCGTCCGCGAGGACACCCAGACCGAGCTGCTGGCCGAGGAGCGCATCCACTTCTGGTGGCCCGGTTCGCGGCTGTTCACCTCGACCGGCAACGGCTACCACCGCATCTCGCAGAACTTCCGCGCCTACGACGGCGAGCGCCTCTTCGGCCTCGGCCAGCACCAGCACGGCCTGCTCGACCAGAAGGGCGCGGTCGTCGAGCTGGTGCAGCGCAACGCCGAGGTGACCATCCCGTTCCTGGTGTCCAGCCAGGGCTACGGGCTGCTGTGGAACACGCCGGCCGTGGGCCGGGTCGAGCTGGGCCGCACGGGCACCCGCTGGGTGTCCGACAGCGCGCGGCAGATCGACTACTGGCTCACCGCGGGCGACCCGGCCGACGTGCTGCGCAACTACGCCGACGCCACCGGCCACGCACCCGACTTCCCGGAGTGGGCGGCCGGGTTCTGGCAGAGCAAGCTGCGCTACCGCTCCCAGGAGGAGCTGCTGGCCGTCGCCCGCGAGTACCGCGACCGCGGCCTGCCGCTGTCCGTGATCGTCGTGGACTTCTTCCACTGGACGCACCTGGGCGAGTGGCGCTTCGACCCCGCCGAGTGGCCCGACCCGGCCGCCGCGATCCGCGAGCTGGACGGGATGGGCGTCAAGCTCATGGTCTCCGTGTGGCCCTCGGTCAGCCCGCTGTCCGAGAACTACCCGGTGATGCTGGAGCGGGGCCTGTTCATCGCCACCGAGCAGGGACCGCCGGTGCACGCCGACTGGCCCGACAAGGGCGTGGTGGGCGAGGTGGGCGTGTCGTTCTACGACGCGTCCAACCCGGAGGCCCGCGCGTTCGTCTGGGACCGGGTCAAGCGCAACTACTACGACCTCGGCGCGCGCGTGTGGTGGCTCGACGCGTGCGAGCCCGAGCTGAAGCCCGGCACGCCGGAGAACCTGCTCACCCACGACGGCCCCGGTCCCGAAGTGCTCAACGCCTACCCGGTGAACAACGCCCGCGCGTTCTACGAGGGCATGCGGGCCGAGGGCGAGACCGAGATCATCACGCTCAACCGCTCGGCCTGGGCGGGCAGCCAGCGCTGGGGCGCCGCCCTGTGGTCCGGCGACATCCCGGCCACGTTCGAGTCGCTGGCCGCGCAGGTCCGCGCGGGTCTCAACGTGGCGCTGTCCGGCATCCCGTGGTGGACCACCGACATCGGCGGCTTCCACGGCGGCGACCAGGACTCGCCCGAGTACCGCGAGCTGATCGTCCGCTGGTTCCAGTACGGGGCGCTGTGCCCGCTGTTCCGGCTGCACGGCTTCCGCGACCCCGACGTGCCGCTGCACCCCACCATGACCGGCGGCCCCAACGAGGTGTGGTCCTACGGCGACGAGGCGTACGAGCACATCACCGCCGCGATGCGGCTGCGCGAGCGCTTGCGGCCCTACGTGCTGGAGCAGATGCGCGTCGCCACCGGGACCGGCCTGCCGCCCATGCGGCCGCTGTTCGTCGACTTCCCCCACGACGAGGCGGCCTGGGCGGTGGACGACCAGTTCCTGTTCGGCCCCGACCTGCTCGTCGCCCCGGTGTGCCGGCACGGCGAGCGGTCCCGCGAGGTGCGCCTGCCGGCGGGCGCGCGGTGGACCGACCACGCGACCGGCGAGGTCCACGAGGGCGGGCGGACCGTCCTGGCCGACGCGCCGCTGCACCGCATCCCACTCTTCGTGCGCGACGGCGCACAACCCTTCTGACCCGACGCAAAGGGGCGTTCCCACGATGGACAACCTCACCCGCAGAGGCTTCTTCGGCTTCTCGGCCGCGGTCGGCGGCGCGTTCCTGGTGGGCTGCGGCGGCACCGCCGCCCAGCACACCGGCAGCGCGCTCGGCGCCGACGCCCTGGCCAAGGTGCTGCCCGCGCACATCCCGGTCGAGTTCGCCAAGCCCGACCTGCCCGGCGTCAACGGCTCCTCGCCCGGCTACCTGTCGTTCCCCGACAAGCTCGTCGCGGCGGTGGGGGAGAAGCCGCTCAAGGGCGGCGAGGTCACCGCCATGACCCCCGCCTTCTGGCCCGTGCCGCCGGGCCTGGGCGAGAACTCCTACTACGACGCGGTCAACGAGCGCCTGGGCGGCGTGGTCAAGTTCGACCTGGTGCAGGGCAGCGACTACGCGGCGAAGCTGGCCGCGATGATGGCGGGCAAGAACGTGCCGGAGATGACCGTCATGCCGACGTTCACCATCCCGCCGCGCTTCAGCGAGGGCGTCGGTGAGGTGTTCCGCGACCTGACCGACTTCCTCGCCGGGGACAAGGTCGAGGACTACCCGCTGCTCGCCAACATCCCCACCGACGCCTGGAACGCGTGCGTCTACGGCGGGCGGCTCTACGGCGTGCCGTTCCCGGACAAGCCGTTCCCCGAAGCGCTGTTCTACCGCTCGGACGTGTTCGAGCAGCTCGGCGTGGAACCGCCGAAGAACGCCGACGAGTTCGTGGCGCTGTGCAAGCAGGTCAACGACCCCGGCGCCAACCGGTGGGCCGTCGGCGACGTGTTCCGCTCGATGGTCCGCATGTTCGGCGACCCGGGCGACTGGAGCCGCGACCCCTCCGGCAAGGTCGTCAACAAGATCGAGACCGAGGCGTACGCCGAGGCGGTCAAGTTCACCCAGTCGCTGTACGCCGCCGGGTACGTGCACCCCGACCTCGTCGCGGGCAGCACCACCCGCGTCAAGGAGCTGTTCGCCGGCGGGCAGATGCTCGTCTACCAGGACGGCCTGGGCGCGTGGCGCGAGGCGCTGGCCCAGCAGCGGCCCACCAACCCCGGCTTCCGCATGGACGCCTTCCCGCTGTTCGCGCACGACGGCGGCGAGCCGAGCTACCCGGTCAGCCCGCCCACCGCGATGGTCACCCTGATCCGCAAGGACGTCCCCGACGACCGGGTGCGCGAGCTGCTGCGCGTGGCGAACTTCGCCGCCGCGCCCATCGGCACCGAGGAGCACTTCCTGCTGCGCTACGGCACCGAGGGCGAGCACAGCGCCCGCGGGGCCGGCGGCGCGCCCGACCTCAACGAGCTGGGCCGCAAGGAGATCACGCTCACCTACGGCTTCCTCGCCTCGCCGCCGGACGCCATCGTGGACGCCCAGTACCCCGACTACGTCACGTCGCTGCACGGCTGGCTGGCCGACGCCCACGAGCACCAGGTCAAGCCGCTGACGTTCGGGCTGCGCATCGAGGAGCCCGCCGAGCACTCGAAGCTGCCCAAGCAGTTCGAGGACCGCACCAACGACATCCTGCGCGGGCGCACGCCGGTCTCCGAGGTCGGCAAGCTCGCCGAGGACTGGCGCAAGGCCGGCGGCGACGACCTGCGGGCCTTCTACGACAAGGCGCTCTCCGATGCCGGGCGCTGACCTGCTGGAGCGGCCCGCCCTCTCGGCGGGCCGCCCGGCCTCCCCACCCCGCCGCGCGTCCTGGGTGCGCCGGCTGCGCCGCGACTGGGCCCTGCTGGTCATGGTGGCGCCCGCCGTGCTGCTGCTGGTGGTGTTCCACTACGTGCCGCTGCTGGGCAACGCGGTCGCGTTCCAGGACTACTCGCCGTACGTGGGCATCGCGGGCAGCCAGTGGGTCGGGTTCTCGAACTTCGCGCGGATCGTCGGCGACCCCGCGTTCTGGGACGCCACCGCCAACACGCTCACGATCACCGCGTTCCAGCTCGTGTTCTTCTTCCCGGTCCCCATCGGCCTGGCCCTGCTCGTGCACAGCCTGCTGTCGCCGCGGCTGCGGATGTTCGTGCAGAGCGTCGTCTACCTGCCGCACTTCTTCTCCTGGGTGCTGGTCGTCACCCTGTTCCAGCAGGTGCTGGGCGGCGCGGGCGTGCTCAACCAGTTCCTGCGCGAGCGCGGGGCCTCCCCGGTGGACGTGATGACCGACCCGGACCTGTTCCTGGTGCTGGTCACCGCCCAGTCGGTGTGGAAGGACGCCGGGTGGGGCGCGATCGTGTTCCTCGCCGCGCTGGCCACCGTGGACACCTCGCTCTACGAGGCGGCGGCCGTGGACGGCGCGAACCGGTGGCGGCGCATGTGGCACGTGACGCTGCCCGCGCTGGTCCCGGTGATCGTGCTGCTGCTCATCCTGCGCCTGGGCGAGGCGCTCACCGTCGGCTTCGAGCAGTTCCTGCTGCAGCGCGACGCCGTGGGCGCGGCCACCGCCGAGGTCCTCGACACGTACGTGTACTTCACCGGCGTGGTGAACTCCGACTTCTCCTACGCCGCCGCGGCGGGCCTGGCGAAGGGCCTCGTCGGGCTGGCGCTGGTGCTGGCGGCCAACAAGGTCGCGCACCTGGCCGGCGAGCAGGGGGTGTACTCGCGATGACGACCGCCGTGCGCCCCGCCTGGGACGAGGCGCCCACGCGGCTCGGCCAGGCCGCCAAGGCCGTGCTGGTCGGGCTCGTGCTGCTGGCCGTGCTGTTCCCGCTGTGGGTGGTCGTGCTGACCAGCGTGTCGCCGTCGTCGGCGATCACCGAGGCCGGCGGGCTCGTGGTGGTGCCGGACGGGTTCACCCTCGGCGCCTACGCCGAGCTGCTCTCCGGCGGCACCGTCACCCGGTCGGTCCTGGTCAGCACCGGCATCACCGCGGTCGGCACGCTGTTCAGCGTGGTCGTGACGCTGCTCGCCGCCTACGGCCTGTCGCGGCCCGGGTCGTTCGCGCACCGGCCGCTGCTGTTCACGGTGCTGCTGACGTTCCTGTTCGGACCGGGCCTCATCCCCACCTACCTGCTGGTGCAGTCCCTCGGCCTGCTCGACACCTACGCGGCGCTCGTGCTGCCCGGCGCGGTGGCCGCGTTCAACCTGGTGGTGCTGCGGTCGTTCTTCATGAACATCCCGCAGGACCTGGTGGACAGCGCCCGCATCGACGGCGCGGGCGACTTCCGGGTGCTGACCCGGATCGTGCTGCCGCTGTCCAAGGGCGTCACCGCGGTGATCGCGCTGTTCTACGCGGTCGGCTACTGGAACGCGTTCTTCAACGCCTTCCTGTACCTCAACTCCACCGACAAGTGGCCGTTGCAGCTGGTGCTGCGCACCTACGTGCTCCAGGGGCAGCCCATCCCCGGCACCAGCCACGCGGACTCCACGCTGGACGGCACGGGCGGGCTCGTCGCCACCCTCGCGGTGAAGATGGCGGTGGTCGTGATCGCGATCGTGCCGGTGCTGGTCGTGTACCCGTTCGTGCAGAAGCACTTCACCAAGGGCGTGATCGTGGGGGCGGTCAAGGGATGACCGGCCTGCGTTCGACGGGTCTGCGTTCGACGGGTCTGGGCTCGGCGGGCCTGCGCTACGGCGGCGACTACAACCCCGAGCAGTGGCCGGAGGACGTCTGGCCGCGCGACGTCGAGCTGATGCGCGAGGCGGGCGTGACCACGGTGACCGTGGGCGTGTTCTCCTGGTCGCGCATCGAGCCGCGGCCGGGGGAGCGGGACTTCGGCTGGCTGGACCGGGTCCTCGACCTGCTGCACGGCGGCGGCATCGAGGTCTTCCTGGCCACGCCCACCGCGTCGCCGCCGCCGTGGCTCGGGCACCGGCACCCGGAGACGCTGCCGGTGGACTTCGACGGCCACCGGCTGTCCTACGGCTCGCGCAACCAGTTCTGCCCGTCGTCCCCCGTGTACCGGGAGCACGCGCTGGCGCTGGTCGACGACCTGGCCGCGCGGTACGGCGACCACCCGGCGCTCGCGCTGTGGCACGTCGGCAACGAGCTGGGCCAGGTATGCCACTGCGACGTGACCGCCG
The DNA here is from genome assembly GCF_051756985.1 of Saccharothrix sabaoui. Lineage (NCBI taxonomy): Bacteria > Bacillati > Actinomycetota > Actinomycetes > Pseudonocardiales > Pseudonocardiaceae > Saccharothrix > Saccharothrix sabaoui. The sequence continues at coordinate 12,635 of NZ_JBPKJK010000074.1, read as the reverse complement.
AGCACTTCCGCACGTGGCTGCGCGACCGGCACGGCTCGCTGGACGCGCTCAACGCGGCCTGGCACACCGCGGCCTGGAGCCAGCGCTACGGCGAGTGGGACGAGGTCGTGCCGCCGCGCCGGGCCCCCTACCTGATCAACCCGGGCCAGCGGCTCGACTTCGCCCGGTTCTGCTCCGACGCGCTGCTGGCGCACTTCACCGCCGAGCGCGACGTGCTGCGCCGGCGGACCCCGGACGTGCCGGTGACGACGAACTTCATGGGCCTGGACGCCCCGCTGGACTACTGGGCGCTGGCGCGCGAGGAGGACGTCGTCTCGCACGACTGGTACCCCGACCCGGCCGACCCGACCTCACACGTGGTCAGCGCGCTCGGGTTCGACCTGATGCGGTCGCTGAAGGGCGGGCCGTGGCTGCTCATGGAGCAGGCGGCCGGCGCGGTGAGCTGGCGGCGGCGCAACCCGCCCAAGCCCGCCGGGCAGCTCCGCGCCCAGTCGGTGCAGGCGGTGGCGCGCGGCGCGGACGCGGTGTGCTTCTTCCAGTGGCGCGCCTCCGCGGGGGGCGCGGAGAAGTTCCACTCCGGGATGGTGCCGCACGCGGGCCCGGACAGCCGGGTGTTCCGCGAGGTCGTGGCGCTGGGCGCGGACCTGAAGGCCCTCGCGCCGGTCGCCGGGACGGGTGTCGCCGCGTCGGTGGCCGTGGTGCTGGACTGGGAGAGCTGGTGGGCGGCCCGGCTGGACGGGCACCCGTCGGCCGACTTCGACGTGCTGCGGCGCGTGCGCGACTTCTACGAGCCGCTGTTCGACGCGGGCGTCGCGGTCGACTTCGCCCACCCCGCCGCCGACCTGACCCGCTACCGGCTGGTGGTCGTGCCCAACCTGTACCTGGTGCGCGACCCCGCGCCGCTGGTGTCCTACGTGGAACGCGGCGGCACGCTGGTCATGGGCTTCTTCTCCGGCGTGGTCGACGAGCACGACCGGGTGGGCCTGGGCGGCTACCCGGCCCCGTTCCGCGAGCTGCTCGGCCTGCGCGTCGAGGAGGTGGTGCCGCTGGGCCCGGACGAGGAGGTGGCGTGCGCCTCGGCGTCGCTGGGCGGGTTCACCGCCGACTTCTGGTACGACGACCTGCGCGCCGAGGGGGCCGAGGTGATCGCGTCGCTGGTGGACGGCGGTGCGCCGGTCGTGCTGCGCAACCGCTTCGGCGCGGGCGCGGCCTGGTACGTCGGCACCCGGCCGTCACCGGTCGGCACCCGCGCGCTGCTGGACCGGGTGCTGGCGGAGGCGGGCGTCGACCCGGTGCTCGCCGTGCCGCGCGGCGTCGAGGCGGTGCGCCGCGGCGAGGTGCTGTTCCTGGTCAACCACGGTGCGGCCGAGGCGCGGGTGGACGTGCCGGGGACGCACGACGACCTGCTGTCCGGCGCGACCGTGACCGGTTCGCTGACCCTGGGGAGGTTCGGTGCCTCGGCTCTGGTTCCGCGCTCCGGCTGAGCGCTGGGAGGGCGCGCTGCCGCTGGGCGGCGGCCGGTTCGGCGCGGTGTGCTGGGGCACCGGCCGGTTCGACCTCAACGACGACCGGGTGTGGCGCGGCGGCCCGGCCCGGCCGGTCGACGGCGTGGACCGGGTGCTCGCCGCGCGCCGGGCCGTGCTGGCGGGCGACCCGGAGGGTGCCGAGGAGCTGCTCCGGTCGGTCCAGGGGCCGGACACCGGCGTCTACCAGCCGCTGGGCACGCTCCGGCTGCGCGGCCTCGAACCGGGGGAGGGCTACGAGCGGTCGCTCGACCTGCGCACCGGCGTGGCGGCCGTGCGGTACTCGCCCGGGGTGCGGCAGTACGCCGTGTGCTCCGCCGAGCACCACGCGCTGGCCGTGCGCGTCGAGGGCGCGCCGCACGTGACGGCGGAGGTGGACCGGGCGCTGCCCCTCGTCCGGGTCGAGGAGCCGGGCGCGGTCGTGTTCTGCGTCGGCCTGACCGACCCGCCGCCGTGGGACGTCTTCCGCGACCGGGCCGTCGCCGACCACCGGGCGCTGTTCGACCGCGTCTCGCTCGACCTCGGCCCCGAACCGGACCTGCCCACCGACGAGTGGCCCGCCGACGACCCGGCGCTGCTCGCGCTGCTGTTCCAGTACGGCCGCCACCTGCTGATCTCGTCGTCCCGGCCCGGCACGCTGCCCGCCAACCTCCAGGGGGTCTGGAACCCGCGCACCGACCCGCCGTGGCGGTCGAACTACACGCTCAACATCAACACCCAGATGAACTACTGGGCCGCCGAGCCCACCGGCCTGCCCGAGTGCCACGAGCCGCTGTTCGACCTCGTCGACGGCCTGGCCCGGAGCGGCGCGGAGGTCGCCGGGTCGCTCTACGGCGCGGACGGGTGGTGCGCGCACCACAACACCGACCCGTGGTTCCTGGCGACCCCCGTGCAGGGCGACCCGGCGTGGGCGAACTGGCCGATGGCCGGCGTGTGGCTGTGCCTGCACCTGTGGGAGCACTTCGAGCACGGCGGCGACGTGGAGTGGCTGCGCGCCCGCGCCTGGCCGCTGATGCTGGGCGCGGCCGAGTTCTGCCGGTCGTGGGTGTTCGAGCACGAGGGCGTCCTGACGACCGCGCCGTCCACCTCGCCGGAGAACCACTACGAGAGCCCGTCCGGCAACCCGGTGGCCGTCGGCGTCGGCTCCACGATGGACCTCACCCTGGTCTGGGAGCTGTTCACCCGCCTGCGCGAGGCCGGCGAGGTGCTGGGCCTGCCGGTGGACACCACCCTGCTGGACCGCCTGCCGCCGCTGCCCGTCGGCTCGCGCGGCCGGCTCCTGGAGTGGTCCCGCGAGGCGCCCGAACCCGAGCCGCGCCACCGGCACGTCTCCCACCTGGTCGGCCTCTACCCGGGCCGCCGCATCCGGCGGGGCACCCCGGAGGCCGAGGCCGCGCGCCTGGTGCTGGAGGACCGCGGCGACGACGGCCCGGGGTGGTCGCACGCCTGGAAGGCCGCCCTGTGGGCCCGCCTGGGCGACGGCACGCGCGCCGCGTCCCTGCTCGCCGCCATGCCGCGCTGCGAGAACCTGGTCGCGGCGAACCCGTTCCAGGTCGACGGCTCCCTCGGCCTGCCCGCCGCCGTGGCCGAGATGCTGGTGCAGAGCCACACCGGCGAGGTCGAGCTGCTGCCCGCGCTGCCCGCCCCGTGGCGGCGGGGGAGCGTCACCGGCCTGCGGGCGCGCGGCGGCCTCACCGTCGACCTGCGCTGGCGGGACGGCGAACCCACGTCGGTCGCGCTCACCTCGCGCACGGCGCGGTCCGTCGTGCTGCGGCACGGGGAGCGCTCGGAGGTGGTGCGGGTGCGCCCCGGGGTGCGGCAGGCGGTGCCGTGGCTACGCTCCGGCGGATGAGCGACAACCACGTTGTGGTCATCACCACCACCGACGGCGAGGACGCGGCGGGCAGCCTGGCGCGGGCCGTCGTGGAGGCGCGCCTCGCGGCGTGCGTCCAGGTCAGCGGCCCGGTGCGGAGCGTCTACCGGTGGGACGGGGAGGTCCGGGACGACCGGGAGTGGCAGCTCTGGATCAAGACCGCCTACGACCGGGTGGACGAGCTGACCGAGTTCGTCAAGGCGCACCACCCCTACGACGTGCCCGAGGTGCTGGCCCTGCCGGTGCTGGGCGGCAACGTGGACTACCTCGCCTGGGTCACCGAGGAGACCCGCGCGTAGCGGCGTCCGCGACACACCGGCGGCCGGCCACGGCTACACGCCGAGCCGACGCCTCAGCAGCGTCGCGGTGTGCACGGGCTCCGCGTCCGTGCCGTGCCGGACCTGCGTGCGGCAGCTGAAGCCGTCGGCCACCACCGCCGTGCCGCCCGCCGCCGCCCGCACGGCCGGGAACAGCGCCAGCTCGCCCACCGCCATCGACACCTCGTGGTGGCCCCGCTCGAACCCGAAGTTGCCCGCCAACCCGCAGCAGCCCTCCAGCAGCGACGCGGTCACCCCGGCCTTGGCCAGCAGCTCCCGGTCGGCGTCCAGGCCGCCCTCCGCGTACTGGTGGCAGTGCGGCTGCACGACCGCGTCACCGCCCGGCGCGCACGGCCCCAGCAGCGGCGAGACGTGCTCGGCGAACGTGCGCACCGACGCCGCCAGCCGCGCCACGTCCGGGTCGTCGCCCGCGACCTCCAGCGCGTCGCCCCGCAGGAACGCCGTGCAGCTCGGCTCCAACCCGACCACCGGCACGCCCTCGCGCGTCCACCGCCGCAGCACCCGCGCCGTCCGCCGGACCACCCGCCGCGCCACGTCCAGCTGCCCGGTCGAGTACCAGGTCAGGCCGCAGCAGACCGCCGGGCGCGGCACCTCCACCGCCTGCCCCGCGTGGTCGAGCACCACCGCCGCGTCCAGGCCGATGCCCGGCTCGAAGTGGTTGGTGAACGTGTCCGGGAACAGCAGCACCCGCTCCCCGCCGTCCCCCGAGGGGGTGAACCTCGACTGGAACGACCGCACCGGCACCGGCAGCGGGCGCGCCGGGTCCACCCCGCCGAACCGGGCGAACCGGGCGCTCACCCGGTTCACCAGGCGCAACCGCAGCCACAGCGGCAACCACCCCATCGAGTAGTGCGCGGCCGGTCGCCGCCGCCCCCGGTAGTGGTGGTGCAGGAACTCCGCCTTGTAGGTGGCCATGTCGACGTCCACCGGGCAGTCCCGCTTGCAGCCCTTGCAGCCCAGGCACAGGTCGAGCGCCTCGCGCACCTCCGCCGAGCGCCACCCGTCGCGCACCACCTGCCCGCCGAGCATCTCGAACAGCAGCCGCGCCCGGCCGCGCGTGGAGTGCTTCTCCTCGCGCGTCACCCGGTAGCTCGGGCACATCACGCCGCCCCGGGTGTTCAGGCACTTGCCCACGCCCACGCACCGCCGCGACGCCGCGCCCAGGTCGCCGCCGTCGGCGTGCAGGGCCAGCTTCGCCCGGGTCGGGATCACCGGGGGAGCGACCAGCACCCGCAGGTCGTCGTCCAGCTTCACCGGCGCCGTGATGCGGCCCGGGTTCATCAGGTCGCGGGGGTCGAACGCCGCCTTGAACCGGCCGAACGCGGTGATCGCCGCCGGCGGGTACATCCGCGGCAGCAGCTCCGAGCGCGCCTGCCCGTCGCCGTGCTCGCCGGACAGCGACCCGCCGTGCGCCACCACCAGGTCCGCCGCGTCCTGGAGGAACGACCGGAACCCGCGCGCGAGGTCGAAGTCGACCCGCACGTGCAGGCAGCCCTCGCCGTAGTGCCCGTAGGTGACGCCCCGCCTGCCGTGCCCGGCCAGCAGCGCGTCGAACTCCCGCAGGTAGGCGCCCAGCCGCTCGGGCGGCACGGCCGCGTCCTCCCAGCCCGGCCACGCCTCGCCGCCGTCCGACATGCGCGTCGCCAGGCCCGCGCCGTCCTCCCGGACCCGCCACAGCGCGCGCTGCCGGGCCGGGTCGGTCACCACCGCCGAGTGCGGCGCGAGCGCCGCCGCCCGGTGCGCCACCGACTCCTCGACCGCCTCCACGAACAGCCAGCTCCGCCCGCGCGGCAGCAGCGCCCGCGCGTCGCCCGCGTGCCGCGCCAGCTCGGCGTTCAGGCCCTCCACCGTGAGCACGTCCAGCTCGCGCAGCTCCGGCGCCAGGTCGGCGGCGTCGTACGGCCCGTCGAAGCCGAGCACCGCCAGCACCCGCCGCGGCGGCGCCTCCACCAGCCGCACGGTCGCGCCCAGCACCGCGGCGCAGGTCCCCTCCGACCCGACCAGCGCCCGGGTCAGGTCCGGCAGCGCGTCCAGCCGGTACCCGGACACCCGCCGGTCGAGCGCCGGGAACCACGCCGGGTCCACCTCCGGCAGGTCCAGCGGCGGCGGGGTGCGCGTGTCGAACCGCCGCCCGTCGGGCAGCAGCACGTCGAGCGCCCGCACGTTGTCGCCCGTCCGCCCCCACGCGACCGAGTGCGCGCCGCACGCGTCGTTGCCGATCATCCCGCCGATCGTGCACCGCGAGCGCGTCGACGGGTCCGGCCCGAACAGCAGCCCGTGCGGCCGGGCCGCGTCGTTGAGCCGGTCCAGCACCACGCCCGGCTGCACCACCGCGACCTTCTCGTCCGGGTCCACCGACACCACCCGGTCGAGGTACCGGGAGAAGTCCAGCACCACCCCGTCGCCCGCCGAGTTGCCCGCGACCGACGTGCCCGCGCCCCGGCTCGTGATCGGCACGCCGTGCTCGGCCGCCAGCGCGACCGCCGCCAGCACGGCGTCCACCGACCGGGGCCGCACCACGACCAGCGGCACGTGGCGGTAGTTCGACGCGTCGACCGAGTACACGGCCCGGGTGGCGCGGTCGGTGAGCACGTCGCCGTCCACCGCGGCGCGGAGCAGTCCTGCGAAACCGGTCACCCGCGCAATTGTGATCCACGCCCGGCCGATGGTGGGGTACTTAGGGGTAGCCGATAGCCTCGCACCGCATCAACCAGCAGCGATGGGAGCTAGCGTGTCGAGGTCCGTACTGGTCACCGGCGGCAACCGGGGCATCGGCCTGGCGATCGCCCGGGCGTTCGCCGCGCAGGGCGACAAGGTCGCGGTGACCCACCGCGGGTCCGGCGCGCCCGAGGGCCTGCTCGGCGTCAAGTGCGACGTGACCAGCGCCGCCGAGGTGGACGCGGCGTTCACCGAGGTCGAGGCCGCGCACGGCCCCGTCGAGGTGGTCGTGGCCAACGCCGGCATCACCGACGACACCCTGCTGCTGCGGATGACCGACGAGCAGTTCGGCCGCGTCCTCGACGCCAACCTGACCGGCGCGTTCCGGGTCGCCCAGCGCGCCTCGCGCGGGATGCTGAAGAAGCGCTACGGCCGGATCGTGCTCATCTCCTCCGTGGTCGGCCTCATGGGCGGCGCGGGGCAGGTCAACTACGCGGCGAGCAAGGCCGGCCTGGTCGGCGTGGCCCGCTCCATCGCCCGCGAGCTGGGCTCCCGCAACATCACCGCGAACGTCGTCGCGCCCGGCTTCATCACCACCGACATGACCGACGCCCTGCCCGAGGAGCGCAAGAAGCAGATCCTCGCCCAGGTGCCGTCCGGCCGGTACGGCACGACCGACGAGGTCGCCGCCGCCGTCACGTTCCTGGCCTCCGACGCCGCCGCCTACATCACCGGCGCGGTGCTGCCGGTCGACGGCGGCCTCGGCATGGGTCACTGAGGACCCGGCACCGACCTTCCCCTCGGCACAACACTTTCGGAGGAACAACCCGTGACGGGACTGCTCGAAGGCAAGCGACTGCTGATCACCGGTGTGATCACCGACGCGTCGATCGCCTTCCACGTGGCCAGGGTCGCCCAGGAGCAGGGCGCCCAGGTCGTGCTCACCGGCTTCGGCCGGCTCAGCCTCGTGGAGCGGATCGCCAAGCGCCTGCCGCAGGCCGCCCCCGTGGTCGAGCTGGACGTGCAGAACCAGGAGCACCTGGACACGCTGGCCGACCGGCTCCGCGAGCACGTCGACGGCCTCGACGGCGTCGTGCACGCCATCGGCTACGCCCCGCCGTCGTGCCTGGGCGCGCCGTTCATGGACGCGCCGTGGGAGGACGTGGCCACCGCGATGCACGTCTCGGCGTACTCGTACAAGGCGCTCGCGCAGGCCACCCTGCCGCTGCTGGGCCGCGGCTCCTCGATCGTCGGCCTGGACTTCGACGCCCGCCAGGTGTGGCCCGCCTACAACTGGATGGGCGCGGCCAAGGCGGCGTTCGAGTCGATCAACCGGTACATGGCCCGCGACCTCGGCCCGCAGGGCGTCCGGGTCAACCTGGTCTCGGCCGGCCCGGTGCGCACGATGGCCGCCAAGTCCATCCCCGGCTTCGCCGACCTGGAGGCCGTGTGGGGCGAGCGCGCCCCGCTCGGCTGGGACGTGGCCGACCCCACCCCCGTCGCCCGGTCGGTGTGCGGGCTGCTGTCCGACTGGTTCCCGGCCACCACCGGCTCGATGGTGTTCGTCGACGGCGGCATGCACTTCCTGGGCATCTGACCCGTCCGGGTCGGCGTGCCGCTGGTCACGCCGACCCGGTTGTGCGCCCCGGGCGCGTCGGCGCGAGGATGTCCGGGTGAGTTACGACGCGCTGCTCTGGCTGTCCTTCGGCGGCCCGGAGGGACCCGAGGACGTCCGCCCCTTCCTGGAGAACGTGACCCGCGGTCGCGGTGTCCCGCCCGAGCGGTTGGACGAGGTGGAGCAGCACTACCAGCACTTCGGCGGCGTGTCGCCGATCAACGCGCTCAACCGCCGCGCGATCGAGGCGGTGCGCGACCTGGTGGAGCTGCCGGTCTACTTCGGCAACCGCAACTGGCACCCGATGGTCGAGGACACCCTGGCCGAGATGAGGGCCGCGGGGGTGAAGCGCGCCCTGGTGTTCCCGACCAGCGCCTACGGCGGCTACTCGGCGTGCCGCCAGTACGACGAGGACATCACGCGCGCCCGCGCCGCCGTCGAGGACGCCCCCGAACTGGTGAAGATCCGCCAGTTCTTCGACCACCCGCTGTTCGTCGAGTCCTTCGCGGACGCCGTGCGCGCCGCCGCCGCCGACTTCGACGACTACCGCCTGGTGTTCACCGCGCACTCGGTGCCGCTCTCGGCCGACAAGGCGTCCGGACCGCCCGAGGAGGGCGGCCACCGCTACTCGCGGCAGGTCGAGGAGGCGTCCCGGCTGGTCGCCGCCGCCGTGGGCGCGCCCGAGCACGACGTGGTGTGGCAGTCGCGGTCCGGCCCGCCGCAGGTGCCGTGGCTCGAACCGGACGTCGTGGACCACCTCGACACCCTGCACGCCAAGGGCGTGGCCAACGTCGTGGTGTGCCCGATCGGGTTCGTCAGCGACCACCTGGAGGTGGTCTGGGACCTCGACACCGAGGCCCGCGACCGGGCGCGCGAGCTGGGCATGGGCTTCGCCCGCGCCACGACGCCGAACGACGACCCGCGGTTCGCCCGGCTCGTCGCCGAGCTGGTCGCCGAGCACCTGGCCGACGCGCCGGTCCGCAAGCTGTCGGACTTCCCGCTCGCCGGCTGCACGGTGAACGGCGCGCCGTGCGCGGTGCTGTGCTGCGAGCCCGCGAAGCGCCCGGCGCGGGGACCCGCGACGTGAGCGTCGACTTCAGCTGGTCACCGAGGCCCGCGGACTGGCGGGACGCGCTGCGGACCGCCGTGCCGCTGTACCGGTGGGCGCCGTGGTTCGCCGCCGTGCTCGCCGTGCTCGGCGTCGTCGTCCTGGTGCTGGGCATGACGTGGGCGGGCGTGTTCGCGCTCGCCCTGGCCGCGGTCATCGCCGCGCTCGTGCCCGTGGGCACGGCGGTGAACTTCCACAACCACCCGCTCGCGGCCAAGACCGTCACCGGCACGGCGGACGCCCACTCGCTGCGCATGTCGGTCGGCGAGGCCGCCCGCAGCGAGCTGAACTGGGACGAGCTGCCGGGCTGGGCGGAGACCGGGCGCGGGTTCGTGCTGCGGACCGCGACGACCGCGATGTACGCCGTGCCGCACCGGGCGTTCGCCGGGGACGACGACGTGGCGAGGTTCCGGTCGCTGCTGGCGGAGCACGTCGGACCGGCCGCCTGACCCCCCGAACCGCGCGCGTACCCTCGGCAGGCGTGTCAAGTGCGAGTGCGACGCTGGTCGTCTGGACCTCTGCCTGGCTGCACGGCGCGGCCCCGGCGGACGACGTCCTGGACGCCCTGGGGTTCTGGGCCGGGCTGCACGAGGTGGTCGCCGACGACGACGGCACCGCCACGGCCCTCGACCTGCCGGGGCCCGACGAGGTCCCGGTGGGGCCCGCCCTGCTGCTGGCGTCGCTGAGGCGCGCCTCGGCCACCACCGCCCGGCTCGTGCTGCCCGTGCCGGGCGACGTGCGCGGCCTGGGCGGCCAGGGGCCGCTGGTCAAGTGCGCGCTGCGGGCGGGGCAGGCGGTGGTGCTGCCGGACGTCGGCGTCGGCCTGGTGCCCGCGCTGGTGGCCGACGGCGTGCTGCGGTGGACGGTGTTCGACCTGCCGTCGTCGTCGCCCGGCGAGCACGTGCCGATCGGGGAGGCCGAGCACGGCCTGGCGTCGGCGATGCGCGAGGCCGCCACGGCGCTCGTGACGCTCGACGTGGCCCGGCACCGGCCGAACGTGCGCGCCGAGATCGCCGCGCTGTCGGCGGAGCAGCAGAAGCTGTCGTGGCCGGACGGGATGCCGCCGCGCGCGCTGCGCGTGCTCCAGCGGGCGGCCGAGGTCGCCGCGATCCTGGAGGTGGCCGCGTCCGACGCGCCCGGCGGGGCCGTCTCGGCGACCGCGACGAGGGCCCGGGACGAGGCGTTGCGACCGCTGTCCGAGGCCGTGCGGCGGGCGCGGCTGGCGGCGGTGGACGAAGCGGTGCGCGTGCTTTCGGATCAGGGTGCCGGCCGCCATTGAGGCGTACGCGCTGTCGAATGGTTTCGACAATGCTTCGGTGAACGTCGAAATTGCGCAATCTTTCTTTCCCGGCGTCGAATCGAATATTCGACGCCGGGAGGGTGCTCGTACGCCGAGGACATTCCGCTGAACAGGTGACACCGGTTGCTTCCGTTTGCCTTCCGAATCGATCCGGACCGGACGCGGGCTGTGGAATCCATTTGAGACGGAAGTAGTGAAACCGCAGGTCAGCGTGCTTTGAATCGCTTCGCACGCGGGTATAGGCTGGGATTATCTCCAGGTCAACCCCTCGTCAACACCGCGTGTCATGCGTTACCGTTCGTCTGGGAGCGCTCCCAGTCACCCTTCCGGTTCTGCGTCGAATCCCGGTGCGGTGACATGGCCTGGGAGCGCTCCCAGATGGCGATTTGCTCGCAAGGAGGCGATGCATGAGTCTGCGCACGTTCGTTCGGTCCCGAAAGGTGGCCGGCGCGTTGGCGGTGACCTCGGTGGCGGCCCTGTCCGCAGCCGGGGTGGTGGCTAGCACCGCCACCGCCAACGCGGCACCCGGATGCCGGGTCTCGTATTCGATCAGCAACCAGTGGCCCGGTGGATTCGGCGCCAACCTCCAGGTCACCAACCTGGGCGACGCGATCAGCGGTGGCTGGACCCTGGAGTGGGACTTCGCCGCCGGCCAGAGCATCCAGCAGGGCTGGGGCGGCGTCTTCTCGCAGTCCGGTGCCCGCGTGTCGGTCAAGAACCCGTCGTGGAGCCCGAACCTGGGCACCGGCGCGTCGGTGGCGCCCGGCTTCAACGGCGCGTGGAACGGCTCGAACCCGGTGCCGACCTCGTTCCGCCTGAACGGGACGGTCTGCACGGGTTCGGTCGACACCACCACGACGACCACGACCACCACCACGACGACGACGAGCACGACGACCACCACGACGACCACGGGTGGCGGCAACCCCGGCACCAGGGTGGACAACCCGTACGTGGGCGCCGGCGTGTACGTCAACCCGCAGTGGTCGCGCCTGGCCGCCGCGGAGCCGGGTGGCTCGCGGATCGCGAACCAGCCGACCGGTGTGTGGCTGGACCGGATCAGCGCGATCGACGGCAACGACTCGCCGACGACCGGCTCGATGGGCCTGGCCGACCACCTCGACGAGGCGGAGCGCCAGCGCGCCGCCCGCTCGGACGGTCAGCTCGTCTTCCAGTTCGTCGTCTACAACCTGCCCGGCCGCGACTGCGCCGCGCTGGCCTCCAACGGTGAGCTGAAGGCCGACGAGATCGGCAAGTACAAGACCGACTACATCGACAAGATCGTCTCGATCGTCAGCGACGCGAAGTACTCGAAGCTGCGCATCGTCCCGGTCATCGAGATCGACTCGCTGCCGAACCTCGTCACCAACGTCTCGCCGCGGGCCACGGCCACGCCGAACTGCGACGTCATGAAGGCGAACGGCAACTACGTCGAGGGCGTCTCGTACGCCGTCGGCAAGCTCGGCGCCATCGGGAACGTCTACAACTACATCGACTCCGGCCACCACGGCTGGATCGGGTGGGGCGACACCGTTCCCGAGTACGACAACTTCTACGCCTCGGCGAAGCAGTTCGCTGCCATCCTGGGCAAGAACGGCGTCACCAAGGACAAGATCCACGGCTTCGTCACCAACACGGCGAACTACTCCGCGCTGGAGGAGCCGTACTGGACGGTCGACGACCTCGTCGGCGGTCGCCCGGTGAAGGAGAACGCCAAGTGGGTCGACTGGAACGACTTCAACGGTGAGCTGGGCTTTGCCACGGCGATGCGCGCCGAGCTGGTCAAGCAGGGCTTCGACAGCAGCATCGGCATGCTGATCGACACCTCGCGCAACGGCTGGGGCGGCCCCAACCGGCCGACCGGCAAGTCGACCGCGACCAACGCGGACGACTACGTCAACCAGTCGCGCATCGACCGCCGCCACCAGAAGGGCAACTGGTGCAACCAGGCCGGTGCCGGTCTGGGCGAGCGGCCGAAGGCCGCGCCGAAGCCGAACATCGACGCCTACGTCTGGATCAAGCCGCCGGGTGAGTCCGACGGTTCGAGCAAGGCGATCCCGAACGACGAGGGCAAGGGCTTCGACCGCATGTGCGACCCGACCTACGAGGGCAACGTGCGCAACGGCAACAACCTCTCGGGCGCCCTCGCGGACGCCCCGGTGTCGGGCCACTGGTTCTCGGCCCAGTTCCAGGAGCTCATGCGCAACGCCTACCCGGCGC
>NZ_JBPKJK010000073.1:0-42545 GCF_051756985.1 Saccharothrix sabaoui | reverse complement strand
ACCCCGGTCACCACGACTGGCGCAACCCCTGGTCACGAGCCTGGCGGAGGTCAGAATCGCCACCGCCTGACACTTGTTCGGCGGTTCGTGCGGCAAGGTAGTCGGCCCAGTCTCGGCGGGCGTAGGTGACCCAGCGGACTGCGGTGTTGACGTGAAGGCCGAGGAGGTCGGCGAGGATAGCGGCCGAGAGGTCGGCGGCGAGGGCGGCGAGGGCGCCGTTACGGGCGGTCCGGGCGCTGATGCCGTGGCGGTTGAGCAGGTTGGTGAGGCTGTGCCCATCGATTGGTTGCCCGGGAACGCGGCCGGGGAACAGCCACCTGGGTGTGTTCGGGCCGTGGGGGATCATGAGCGGGGTCGGCGGCCGGGAGGCCAGGCCACGGAGCAGAGCGCCGAGTCGCGGCGGCAGCAGGATCGGGTGACGGCCCGCCGTCAGGTAGGTGTCGTCTCCCTTCTCGGTGAGCTGATCTGCGGTGAGGTGCCGGATCCGCTGGGCTTGGAGGGCGAACAGGATGATGAGCGCTCCGGCCGCCCGGGCCTCGATGGGAAGGGTCTCGTCGGTCAGGCAGCGCTGCACGAGTTGCCAGCGTTCGTCGTCGTCGAGTAGGTCAGCGGGTTCCTGGTGCGGGATGGAAGGAACGGTGAGCCGGCGGCTGAGGCCGCGGTCAGCGGTCCAGCCGAGGAAGTAGCGGACCCGGTTGCGGCGCTGGGTGTTTTCCTCGTCAAGCCATCGGTCGAGGTCGTCCTGGCGGAGGTCTGCCAAGGTGGTTTCCTGGGCGTTGATCCAGGCCAAAAGGTCGAGGGCAACCAGGATCCGGCGGCGGAGATCACGGCCGACGGTGGTGGGGAAAGCGCGTTTGCCCGCCCGGCTTCGGGCTCGGCGCAGCAGGTGCCAGTGCAGGAACGGGCGGACGAGGTTGGCGTGCTCGACCGACTTGTCGGCCAGGTGGTGCTCCAACCAGGCCGGAACACGCTCGAAATCCTCGTGTCGTTCGGGGAGCACCCCGGTCTGCACCATCATCTGCCGGAGATGCTGAAGAGCGGCACCGGGCGGCAGCTCGTCCAGCAGGTAGTGACTGATCGGGCGGCCTTCGGTGACGAACGCGGCCAGCAATCGGGCGTTCGGATGCTCGTGAACCCACTGGATGGCCTTGAACGGCGCGTGAGTGCTGGTGAGGCCGTCCGCGAGCGGCTGGAGTTGACCTGGAATGGTCCCGTCTGGACCGGAGAGCAGGTCGTTGACCTTGTCGGCGAGGACGCAGTGGGCGCAACGTCCGTGCCCGTAAGGGTTTCCGGACCGTCCGCACTGCCGACAGCTGTAGTCGACGTCATGCCCTGCGCAGGGACCGCAGAGCCCGGCCCCGCTGGCGTCCCGGGCGATGAGCGGGTGACGCTCGTAGCAGCGGGAACATTCGGCTGGGGACCGGACGATGGCGGTGTAACAGCTCTGGCAGACCGGTCCGATCGGCCAGTAGGTCATGACGGGCTTGTCGCGTTCGCAGCGAGCGCAGGTCATGCGGGGACGCTCGTCACGGGCGTAGCAGGTGTGGCAAATCGGCTCGCCGGAGGTGATCCGTTGGCAAGGTCGTACCCGTCCGCAACGTGAGCAGGTCCGTTCCGGTCCTCGGTAGCAGCTGTCGCAGAGGTCGGGCTGATCGCCGTGAGCGTTGCGGGCGATCTTGCCGAGGCGGCCGCAGGTCCGTCGCGGACGCCGATGCCGGGTGTAGCACAAGTGGCAGTAGGCGCCCTTCTCGTCGATGAGGGCTGCGGCAGCCGTCTTCCCGCAAGACACGCATGTGTGCATGGACCGTCGGCTCTTCCAGCAGGACTGGCAGAGCGCGCGGCCGTCTGGGAGGCGGACGGCCGGGCAACGGTGTGAGTCGCACTCGGCGCATTCTTCGATTGGGTCGTCGAACGCACCATCTCCTGGCTGCTACGGTTCAAACGCCTCGGGCTGCGCTACGACCGGACCGAACGCACCACGCCGGCGCTACTCACGCCGGCCTGCACCGTGATCAACGTCCGCCGGCTCATAAAGATCGAGCTCTGCGACCAGGTCTAACGCATCCATTCACTCGTTGGGGATACATCGGTGGCTCTGTGTCGTTGGGTGGGGTGACTGGTGAGCTTCTGAGCGCGGAGCAGGTCCTCGGGTCGGCACGGGGCCCCGTCACCACGAGGGAGATCGATCTCCTGGAGGAGGCTGCAGCCGCGTTGCTGACGGCACCATCGACGGGGATGAACGAGCACTCCCGTCGGGAAGTGATCAGCCATCGGTGGGGCCGCCTCTTCAGAGGCGTTCGATGCGGTCGGCCTGCGGGCCCCGGTCGCTCTGACGCACCGCGTACCGGACCCGGTCACCCTTCTGCAGCGGCTCCGACCCCATGATCACGGACGCGTGGGCGAAGAGATCGTCGCCGCCTGCGTCCGGGGTGATGAAGCCGAAGCCGCGGTCGCCGTCGTAGCGCGCGACGACGCCCTCGCCGCCTCGTACGGGCACGTCCCGCGCGGCCGGCCCTGCGGCCGCGGCAGGTGCCGACCGCTGCGGCGCCGTCTGGGGCTCGGCGCTCCGGACCAGGTGCACGTCGCGGGCCTGCGGGCCCTTGTCTCCACGAGCCACCTCGTAGGCGACGCGGTCGCCTTCCGCGAGCCACGTCAGCCCCTCGGCCAGGGCCTGGGCGTGAACGAAGATGTCCCCGGCGCCGGAGTCGGGGTTGATGAAGCCGAAGCCCTTGTCCTCGTCGTACCAGGCCACCGTGCCGTCGGCACCGTCCGAGATACCAGCCGCAGCGGGTGAGCCGGCCCCTGCTCCCAGCGGGATCACGTGCCCGGCCTGCGGGCCGCGCTCGCCTTCGACGATCAGGAATGCCACCCGCTGCCCCTCGGTGACCACGCCGCCGGTCACGATGGCGGAGCTGTGCACGAAGATGTCGGCGCCGCCGCCGTCCGGCGACGCGAAGCCGTACCCCTTGCCCGGCTCGTACCAGTTGACGGTGCCGAGCAGGCCCACGGCGCTGCCGGTGGCCGCATCGGCGGTGACGCGAACGCGCAGCGCCTGGGGCCCGCGGTTGTTCTCGCCGACCTCGAACACCACGGCCTGACCCTCGCGGAGCACTTTCGCGCCGCCGTCCTCGACGATCTCGGAGGCGTGCACGAACACGTCCGGCGAGCCGTCTTCGGGCGCGAGGAAGCCGAAACCACGTTCGGCGTCGAACCAACGGACGGTCCCTTGCGGCATCAAAGGCTCCAGGTCGAGAGGGCGGGCACTGGCCCCCAGTCTCTCTGACGGACTTCCGGTCCGTCGGGCCGGGCCCACGGGCGGGCGGTGCGGAGCCAGGGGCGGGCCGTTGGTTCACCTAGCGACACGCCGAGTTTTGAGACCAGATCTAATACTCCAGCGGCACTTCGTTGTATAGGGCCTGTCTTCGCTGGTAGTGGGCTTGTTTGGCGCGGTGTTGGTGGCGTCTGCGCCAGTGGGACCAGGTCCAAGTGAAGACGCGGTCCGGGATGGTGGTGATCAGGTGTGCCAGGAGACGCCTGACCTCGCCGAGGGTGACCGGGATGAGGCCGCTGCCAGGGCTTTTGGCGCGATGGCGGCGGTGACGGCGAGGTAGGTGTGGGCGAGCATCGCGAGGGTGATGTGGCGGTACCAGGCGTCGTAGCGGCGGACCTGGTACTGGTCCAGGCCGACCTCGGTCTTGGCGGTCTGGAAGCAGTCCTCGACAGCCCACCGCATGCCCGCCACCCGGATCAGGTCGTCATCGAGGGTCCCCGTTGGGGCGCAACACAAGTAGTAGGCCAACTCGTGCTCGCCACGACGATTGGGTGCCAGGGAACGGCGGATCAACAGCCACCGCCGCCAGCCCGGCGGGGTGGTGTCGTCGTAGACGGGTAACGAGGCCACCGCCCAGTCGAACAGGCGTGGCCCCTTGGCGCCCTGGCCGCAGCTGCGGCGCTTCCACGCCGCTTCCGGGGCGTCGGCGGTCAGGTGGTCGGCGCGGGTGGCGCCCGCGGTGGCCGGGATGGTCTGACTGCTCGGCACGGCCACCACGTAGGCGATACGTCGATCTTCAAGCCAGGCCCGGAATTTCGAGTCGCCGCCATATGCCTCGTCCGCGGTCACCCAACGGGCCGGCACGCCGGCGTCCAACGCCCGGGCCAGCATCGCGCGGGCGAGCACGGGCTTGGTCGCGAACTCCACGGTGTCGGGCACCGCCGCCTCCCGACACCGCTCCCGATCCGCGATCCAGGACTTGGGCAGGTACAGCTCCCGGTCGATCAGCGTCCGGCCCTTGCCAGTGGCGTAAGCGAGGAACACGCCCAGCTGACAGTTCTCGATCCGACCGGCGGTGCCGGAGTACTGCCGCTGCACTCCGGCCGACCTGCTGCCCTTCTTCAGGAATCCGGTCTCGTCCACCACCAGCACACCATCGGCGTCGGCCAGGTGCTCCACCGCGTAGTCACGGGCATCGTCGCGGACCCCGTCGACGTCCCACGTCGCGGCGTTGAGCAACCGCTGCATCCCGTCCGGGGTCGCCTCACCGGCCACCTCCGCCAACGTCCAGCCGTTCTTGCCCGCGATCGGAGCCAACAGCCCCCGCACATACGCCCGAGCCCGCCGACGCGGCTCCACCCGCAGAAACCGTCCCGCCACCCGCCCGAACAACTCGTCCAAGCCGCTCACCCACGCCTGGACGTCCTCATCGACCAACACAAGATCGACAAGCTACCAGAACATGATCACGAAGTGCCGCTGGAGTACTAATGCTGCGTTCCTCAAAGGTGGTAGATAAAACGGCGTCGTAGCTTCCTCGGTTTGTGCGCCGGGCGTCCCCATACCCAGGGCTTTGCGCGGGCGTTGAGGGCGGCCGTGGCCTGTTGCGTGGCCTGGTCGATCTCCCTGGGGTCGGCGAAGCTCTGTCCGGCCAGGGCCTCTCGACGGAACAGTCGCCACCAGGGTTCCTGGAGGTTGAGCCAGCAGGCTCCGACGGGGATGAACGCGTGTTTGATGCGGGGGTGGTCGAGCAGCCATTCGCGGGTGGACTTGCTGTTGTGGCTGGAGAGGTTGTCGGTGATCACGTGGATGTCGCCGACCGGATTGGCCTGTTCCAGCATCTCCAGGAACTGTTGGTAGTAAAGGCTGTTGCGTGACGAGGCGGTGAGGGTGACGGCCTGGCCGTCATGTACGCGGACGGCGCCGTAGACCCAGGTCTTCTCCGGTCCGCGGGAGTAGTCCAGGAGTGCTTTGATGCGGTGTCCGTCACCGGACCAGCCGGGCGCGGGCGGGAAGGTGCGGGGGATGACGGGGCCGAGCTCGTCGGCGCAGACTACGGTCGCGTTCTCCGGCGGATCGGTGTAGAGCCCGACGATGTGCGTCCTTTTGGGACGAACTCCGGGTCGTTGCTCGTGGTCCAGGAACGGGTCCGACGCCACCGGACGCCTTCGGCGAGCAGGATGCGGCGGATCTGGCTGCGTCCGACCGTGATGCCGTCGGCTTGCAGGGCCTCGCTCAGCGAGTCCAGCGTCCAGTGCGCCGGACCGCCTTCCCGCTCGGCGTCCAGGGTGCCGTCGGACTGCCGGGTGAGTCGGCCCGGCGGCTGCCGGGTACGCGCCATCGCCACGATCCGGCTGCGCTCGTCCTCGGTCAACCGAGGGCGGCGCCCCGCTCCCGGACGGTCGCCCAGGCCGTCCAATCCGTTGATGTTGAACCGGTGCAGCCACTCACGCACGGTCTGCGGGTGACATCCGACCTCGGCCGCGATGTCCTTGGTCGACCCGCCCTTCCAGCTGGCCACCACGATCCTCGCACGCCGGATCCAGTCACCGGGGGCGTGTCGGGCTCCGGCCAGTTTCCGGATCGCCCGCTCCTCCGCCACGTCGATCGGTAATCGCGCTACCAGCACTTTCGGCACGTGCAGCTCCTCGTCGATCGACCTTGATCGACGATTAACATACGGCATCATTGAGGAACGCAGCACTAATAGGGAAGTGCTGATCTACGCCTACGGCATGCGCGACCCGCATCGCTTCACCTGGGACCGCGGCGGCGAGCACGCGCTCTACCTCGAGCACATCGGCCAGCACTCGATCGAGGCGGTGTACGAGGTCCGCGCGGGTGACAACCTCGGCTGGAGCGAGCGGGAGGGCGCGTTCACCTACCGCCGCGGCGACGAGTGCCACCTGTACCCGCTCCCGGCCGACGACGACCGGTACGGCTACACCTACCCGGTGGCGGCCTACGACCACGACCCGCCGGCCGGGTGGCCGTGCACGCAGGACAGCGGTCACGCCATCTCCGGCGGTCAGGTCTACCGGGGCCGCGCCGTGCCGCGGCTGCGCGGCAAGTACGTCTTCGGCGACCTGGTGGACGGCCGCGTCTTCCACACCGAGGTGTCCGAGATGAAGCGCGGCAGGCCCGCCGCGCGGCTGCACGAGCCGGCGCTGTTCGACACCCGGGGCAACGAGCGGCGGATGTCCGCCTTCGTCGGCGACGGGCGGGTGGACCTGTGGTTCGGCACGGACGCGGCCGGTGAGCTGTACCTGGTGACCAAGGCCGACGGCCGGGTCTGGAAGGTCGTCGGCACGCGGGAGGCCCCGCGACCCGAGGTGGCCCTCGGCGTCGCCCGCCACTTGGTCGCGCACTACGACTTCGAGCACCCGTTCCCCGTCGACGGCGCCCGAGAACTCGACCTCGGTCGGTCGCGAACCCTGCTCGACCTGGTCAACGGCGGCGATCGGATGCGCGTGGACGACAGCGCCTTCCGGGGCGGCGGCAAAGCACTGGAACTGGGTCCGCGGCCCGGTGCGAACGACGACTGGAAGGCCGGGGTGTGGGACCCGGACGGCGCCGAGTCGTTGAGTGCGTTCAACGGCGTTGACGGGATCACCATCATGGGCTGGTTCAAGACCACCGGCGGGAACCCCGCCCCGGGCCACGGCGCGGTCGGGTTGGCGGGCCTGCTCAGCGGCGACTCCGACGGGCACGCCGTCCGGGCGCTGATCGAGGCGTTCGAGGTGGACGGGGAACTGCGGCTGGTCGCCCTCGGGCGCCGGGTCGACGGCGGCGCGTCGCAGACCTACGCCGCGGACCTGGACTGGCGTGAGGTGCTGCCGCCGAACCGCTGGGTGCACTTGGCCGCCACGTTCGACTTCACCACGGGCGAGATGGCGCTCTACCGCGACGGCCGGGCCCTGCCGGGGTCCTACACCACACCGGGGGACCCGTGGCAGGTCGACGGGACCGGGGCCTCGCCCACCGACCCGAGGGGTATCAAGATCGGCGGGAGCTTCCCGCAGGGCACAGCCGAGCGCAACCCCTGCGCGTGCCGGGTGGACTCGCTGATGTTCCTCGACGTCGCCGCATCCGCCGACCTGGTGGCCCGGCAGTACCGCCGGTTCACCCGCCGCTGAGGGACCGACCGGGCACCGGATCGCGCCCTCGTGGGCCCCGGGTCGCGTGATCCCCTTGCCCGAAGGGCCGCGTTGACCGTCTACGGGATCAACCCGAAGGCCGCCCGCACCCGCCGTACGGGAGGGGCACAGCCGTAGTGGCCCCGCGTGTGGCCGACGACCCCGCACGGGCGTTGTCCACCGCCGGGGTCCACAGCCGGGCCGGACGCGGTCCGCTCCACTGCCCGGGCGACGATCCCGGGCGGAACGGACCGGTGGTGATGGCCGTTGCTCGACCCCGTCGAGAACCTGAGGCTCGACGACGCCGTGCCCGCGCGGCCGAGCCACGAGCACCTCTTACCCCGCTGACCGGCCGGCTCGCCCACCCGTCGCTCACGCCTTGTTCCACTGATCCGAAACACCTACTTGCAGATCGGGAAGCGCGACGGGATGTCAGCGCTTGAGGTGGTGGGTGAGATCCCCGCCCGGCATGCCGGACCTCCGCGTCCGGCCAGGCCGCGAACGGTTCCGCCCGGCCGGGTCGGTGCCTGTGCGTCGACGGGGTTCGGTGAGCGGCTCCGGCGGGGGAGAAGCGTGCAGCGACCCGCCGGCGTCGCAGGGCGCGGGTGTCGTGGCCGACCGGCTCGTCCGGCGCAGCAGGGCCGCGATGCCCGGCCCGAGCACACCGGCCAGCAGCAGCGACCCAAAGCCCACGGTGCCGTCGACGACCGCGGTGACCGGTCCCAGGGCGAGCCAGCCCGCGAGCAGGCAGCCGGTGTCGGCGACGACGCGGATCACCGCCGGGCGCATCCACGGCCGGCGACGGTGCAGCTCCAGCATCAGGCCGTCACGCGGCAGCGCACCCATCCCGGCCCCGAGGTACAGGGCGATACCCGCCGCGAACACCGCGCCGCCGACCGGCAGCAGTACCACCCGCCACCCCAGGACCGGTTCCGGCAGCAGCGCCAAGACCGTGTCGCACACGACCGCGGGCACCGTCGCGGCGATGACGGTCCCCGCGCCGGGGCGCATCCGCAGCGGCAGGTAGACCAGCAGCAGGACCGCCTGCACGGCGAGGAACGCGCCGCCCATCGTCCAGCCGGTGTGCCGGCTGATCGCCGTGTGGAGCACGTCCAACGGCAGTAGACCCAGCTTCGCGCGCACCAGCAGCGCGATGCCCACCCCCATGGACACGGTCCCCGTGACCAGGAGGAACAACCGGGCTCCGCAGCCCGTGAGAACCCTGTCGGTCACGGTCATCCCCGCCCTCGCAGACCCGAGCAGTGCCCGACGATCACAGGGCGTGAGGCGACCGCGCATCGAGCAGACGGATGTATGGCTTTCGAAGTCGTAGTGCGCATGGCTGTCCTCTTCGGATTTCGTCGTATGACAACGTCGACAAGCGAGGGGGACGCCGGTCGTGCGCTCGATACCGTAGCCGAACCGAAGCGGGTTGGGAATTATTTCACCACCCGAAAAGTCGGTCGGACATGATGCTCGGATGTGTTTTCGCTCGGCGGAACACGCGGCTTTCATAGTGTGGAAACATTCCATCAAGAGAAAGGCGTCGCGTGTCGTCAGTGACGTATCACGGCAGGTAGAACGCTTGTTTGGTTCATTTTGCGTTTTTCTCGTGACGTGACGCGAGGGTCTGTGTCATTGTTTTAGCGGCAACGGTGTTGGTTGTTGCCGGCGATCCGGAAGGGTGCGGTCGTCATCTGTGATCCGTTCTCGACGCGGAACGTCTTCACAGGGCCGCCTGCCCCGTGATCGGTAAGTGAATCGCTCGTGGACTGCCAGGGGGACGGCTGTCGCACGAAGGACGGGCAACGCGATCGAACGCCACCTGCCAACAGACAAGGTGGATGACAGGGGGAAATCAGTGGAAACACGTCGAGCGCGGTGGCGGCACACCGTGGAGGGGCGACTGCTGGTGCTGCTCGGGCACCGGGCCGACCCCGTACCGCCGGCGCTCACCGACCGTCTGATCGGCGACGAGACGCAGCAGACGCTGACCGCGGACGCCGCCGATGACCTGCTGCTGCTGGAGGCGGCGCTGCGACGGGAGTCGGCCGAGGCGCTGCAACGCCTCGACTCCGCGCAGCGAAGCATCACGACAACCCGGTCCGCACGACAACCGGATGGCGGCGGGCTGGAGCAGGCGGTGGCCGAGCACACCCAGGCCGTGCGGGACATGGAGCACGCGCGTGCCCTGATCGAGGACCTCCGCGAGTTCGTGATCGGGTTGGACCCGCCCGCCGGGGCGCTGCGGGCCGCGGCGGAGGGTTGGCGCCGCTCTCCGGACGTGCCCGCCCAGGTGGTCGTCTTCGACGACGAGACCACGTTCCTCGCCCTCGATCCCCGGCGGGCCACGACCACCGGACTGGGCGTGTCCGTCCTGGACGGGGCCGAGGAGTGGGGCTGGGCATGGCGACGCGACGGCGACGATGACGACCTGTCCGCCGCCCTGCAACCGGATCGGTGCGGTCAGTGGGTGCTGGGCTACCTGCCCGCCACCCGGGAGATCTACGCCGTCCTGCGCGGAGCGGGACTGCCGATGAGGATCTGGCTGCTCGGCCGGGACTTCACAGCCGACACCGCCCGTGCCGTCCTCGACGACCTGGCGCCGCGGATGGGGCAGCCGAACTCCCTGATCACGGCCGCGGGAACGATCCACTCGGCCTCGCTGTGGCGATCCCGGGAGGAGACGCTCCCGCTGCCGGAGTCGATGTTCCGGGACGTGCGCGTCCCGGTCGACGAAGGCGACCTGCGGTGAGGCGTTACCGGCGCGCCTGCGCCGTGCTGGGGGTGTCGAGCGGCCTGGTGGTGGCGGGCGCTTGTGCGACCCCGCAGACGCAGGACGTCGTCGTGCCGGAGTCCGCGCAGGCGGAGCACTCCGATGCGCAGGCGATGACCTCGGTGGTGATTCCGCCACCGCAGGCACGCGGATCGGTGATCACCGTCGCCGGGCAGGTCGAGTGGACCGCTCGACAGCCTGGATGCGTGGTGCTGGAGCTACCCGGCGGACAGCGTTTCCAGCTCACGGGCACGGCCGCCGACGACGGTGAACACCAGGCACGAGCCGGTACCCGCCCGGTGAGCCAGGACATCGAGGCCACCGGTCACATCCCACCCGTGGGCGCCACTTCCTGTGGCCCGATCCGTGCCTTCTGGGCACACAGCCTGACCTCAAGCGAACGCTGAACCTCCTCTACGGCAACAACTTCGCCTTTGTCGGGTGTCGGTCTGCGCGCCACGCGCCCCGCCCGGTGACACAACCACAGACCACCGGCCCGTCATGCGGGTCGGAGTCTCACCGCCGGATGGCAGGTGAGCACAGGACCGCCGGTCACTCCCGACCGGCGGGGTGTGCCACGCCGCCGCCCAAGCCCCTATCCCCCTGGGAGCACGGCGAGCGGCGCGGCACACCATCCCCATCGAGTAGCAGAGGAAACCGATGACACGCACGTTCGTCATGCGCCTGCTCGGCATCGCCGGCCTGGCGCTCGGCCTGACGATGGCCGTCACCGCCGGAAGCGCCTCGGCGCAGATCACCATGGGCGGCCCCTACGGACCCGCCGGCGAGAACGGCTCGTACTCCCAGATCCAGGTGCACCCCTCCCCGAAGGAACTCTTCCAGCCGCCCTACTCGGCACCGGCCGAACCCGCCCCCCAGAGCCGCATCGGCACGGTGTCCACCCCCGGTTCGCAGATCCAGGGCGGAGTCGACCTCGCCGGCCCGGCGCGTGCCCAGGCGGGCACCGACGCGGTGACGGCCCAGGCGTGCGGCTGGTACGCCCCCAACCGGAACTCCTACTACGTCCACTGCGGCTCGGGAAAGATCTCGATCAACGTCGAGTTCTGGTGGGGAGCGGGGTCCACGCGCTCGATCTGCGTGTGGCCGGGCACGACCAACCTGTCCAGCCACTCCACGCTCCAGGGCGGACTGATCACCTACGCCTACTACAACGGCCGCGGCTGCTGACACACCCCGCGACACCGAACCCGCTGGTCGACCAGAACCGGTGCACCGCCGTCGTCGGGGACGTCCGGCGCACCACACCCACCCGCATCCACGTGACCGCCCACTCACCACCCAGGAGGTGACCACCGTGCGCCACGGCAGGACGAGTACACCCGCGAACACGGCCACGCGCCGCACCCGAGGCATCGCCCTCGGCGGGCTCGCGCTGTCCGTCCTGACCGTGGCCGCACTCGCTCTCACCACCGCCGAGGACCGGGGACACGGCCAATCCGTCCCCGGCCCCTCGGTCGGCCGACACGCGGACCGCGCCGTCGACGTGACGGTCGACGATGTGGCTCCACCACAGCCTCGCCCGGTGTCCGAGGAGCAGCTCGCCCGCTTGCCTCAAGTCGACACCTTCACCGAGATCCCGGGCGCACCACGCGATCCGTCCCCCGAGCAGGTGCCCGACGGCACGGTGGCGCACCCCACCCGCACCGTCGTGGCATACGCGGCACCGGGTGGCGAACCCGTCGCGGCAGTGCCCGGCACGCAGCCGCTCGGCATCGAACCGACGCGCGCTCAGGTCGACACGTGGTTGCCGGTGCTGGAGCGACGACCGGGCTGGATCCTGGTCGCCCTGCCGTCACGACCCAACACCAGCGTGGCCTGGCTGCACCTGGGACCGGAGATCACCCTCGCCACGACGCCCTACCTGATCAGCGTCGACCGGGCGAGCTTCACCCTGGCGCTGCACCGCAACGGCCGTGACATCGGCCGGTGGACAGTCGGGATCGGCGCCGCGGACTCGATCACCCCCGCGGGGCGGACGTTCGTGATCGCGACGATCCACGACCCCACCGCCACCTACACGCCGGTCCTGCTGGCCTTGGGCGCGCACTCCGACACCCACACCACCTACGGGGGAGGACCGGGCACCGTCGGCGTGCACGGCTGGCCCGACCCGACCGTCTTCGGCACCGCCGGCTCCGACGGCTGCGTCCGCGTTCCTGCCGACGCACTGCGCACCCTGACCACCACCTACAACGGCAATCCCGTGCCCGCGGGAACACCCGTGATGATCCGCTGACCGCCCGCCAGAACAGACCTCACCCACTCGAAAGTCATTGACACACAGGGAGAAACCGTGTCCATCACACTGTCCGTCCGACTTCTCCTGGCCGGCGTGGCAGCCGGTGCGCTCGTCGCCGGCACCACCACCCTGCTGACCACCGCCGGCGCGTCCGCCGAAGCAGCGGGCGTGAGCATCCCACCGACCACCACGACGACGAACCCGACCATCACCCCTCCCGAACCCACGACCACCACCCCCAAGCCGACCACCCCCAAGCCGACCACCACGACGCCGCGGCCGACGACCATCCCGCCGACCGCTCCGCCGTCGACGACAGCACCGGACAGCCCGGTACCGAGCAGCCAGCCGACCGGATCGCCGACGACCAGCGTGGTCGTCGCACCGGCACCGGCGGTCGTCGTCGCCCGGCACCCGGTCACCGGGTGACCGCCCCTCAGCGCGTGGCCCGCCCTCTCTTCCCGGGAGGGCGGGCCACACCCTTCCCACCACCGCCGATTCCCAGGCAGGAGTTCCACCGTGTCCCGCGCCGACGCCGCCATACACGGCGCCACCGCCACGGCCACGCTCGACACCCACATGACGACTGCTGATGGCCGCGCGGAAGGCTACGGGGCGAAGCGTCTCCGCGTGCGAACACCGCCCCGTGGCGAACGACCGGACCTGCGGTTCCCGCAGAACCGATCGCCCGCGGCGGCTGTCCAGCACATCGAGACGGCCACGTCGATCGGGTTGTCGGTGTTGTGGGCGGACTCGGGGCGGCCGGCGCGTTCCCGCACGTGGGCGTGGCGCTGGGGATGATGGCCGTGCTGCAACTCGCGGAATCCCTGCTCGCGATGCACGCCCGGCTTCGAGGGCGCCGTGTCCGTGCCGCGGTGTGGGTGGGCGTGACCAAGGCGTTCGGGTTGGCGCTGTTGTGGGGCGCCCTGGCGGTAGCCAGTCCGACAGCCGCACGTGCGGCTGTCGCTGGCGGGCATGGCGGTGCTGCAAGCACTGCTCGCCGTCACGACGCTGCGCGCCTCCTGCCGCCCGGGGGAGGAGTACGCCCACATCGGAGGCGGCCTGACCTCCAGCGCGGCCTCGGCCGGCCACCAGCACACCTGACCACCCCGAGAGCCGGCCTGCGCGAACCACGGCCTTGCCGAGAACGCCACACCACACAGAGAGGGCAGCCAGTGATCCCTACCGCGTCCGCGGTCGTCACAGACGAGGTGCTTGACCGCGCCGACCTCCTCGCCCGCGCCCTGCGGGTCGCGGGCCGCTTCACCGACGCACTGTCCTGGTGGATGGGCTACGGCCTGAGGCGTGCGCAGCGGGCACCCGACCAGGTGCACGCCCTCGATCAGGACGAGGCGCTGCTGCTCGACCTGCCGGCGGGGCAAGAAGTCGTGCGCCGCGACGGGTTCCTGGTCCCCGCCCTCGGCCACGACGACGAACCGGTGGCCGCGATCACCTCGCTGGTCCACCTCGGCAGGCTGGGGCTGAGCGCGGCGCAACGCGCGATCCTGCACGACGGCGCCACCCCGATCGGGGTCCTCGCCGGGGACGCGCACCGTGCCTGCCACTTCGTCACCGTGCTGGGCACCGAGCCCGACCCGGAGCAGCCCGCCCTGCGGGTGCGGGCGACGCTGGTCAACGGTGGCAGGCCCGCCGTGCTCACCGAGGAGATCGTGTACTGGCGAGCACTGCTGGCCCGCCCGCCTCGGTCCGGGCTACAGGCCGTGCCGACCTTCGCCGCGCGGACACAGTGGTGAGCACCGCGGTCACCAACCCCAACGCGACACCATCACACCTGCACGCTGCTCATCCCGCCACCGCGGAGCGGAGCGCACGGGCACGCCGGCCGACGCTGTGTGCGACGCGCCGAAGCGGGCAGGTCGTCCACTGGACGGCGTGGTCACGGCCGGCTGCCCGACGCCCGGCGGAGCGGAGCACGATGCGCGGTGAACACCGTGTAGTGGCACCTCTGCTCGCGGTCGATCGCCGCAGCGTCATCCCCGATGAGGCCACCATCACCGCGGTCGGGTACCACTCCAACGCGGCCTCGGACCTGCTGGCGGTACTCGGACCCTCACCGGTCGGCATGACCCAGAACAACCGCCCCCACCTGCGCAAGCGCATCGGCGAGCGGACCTCCCGCAAGTGGCGGGCACACAAGTCCGGACACCGACCAGGACCCGCCCGGCCGAGCGCACGATCCCCTCAACCACGAGAGAGCCAGGCGGAGCACCTGGAGCATCGGCAACCCGACCCGGCATCGGAGCAATTCGATGACCGGTGACAAGCGTGACCGGGCGCGGCCGATGGCATCGGACCGCGACTCCTACCTGGAGCGCTGCCTGCGTGTGCTGGAAGCCATCGCTCCGCAACCAGGGCCCACGACGCTGGCCCGGATCAGCGAACTGAGCGGCCTGCCGTTGAGCACCGTCCACCGCCTCGTACAGGTCCTGGAGGACAGCGGCGCCCTTCGACGGGTCGGACGCCGCTACCGGATCGGCGAGCGGCTCGTCGCCATCACCGCCCACAGCACCCTTGAACGGCGCGCCGAGTCCGAGTAGCCGACTTGTCCGCACAAACACCATCCACAGACGGCGCCGACGCGCTCATGCGGGAATCGACGCACGGTCTGCATGCGCCCACTTTCGGCACATGAAATTGTTGACAACGCGAACGGCCGGTAAGTCGTCTATGCCCCCACGGCTCGACGGCTTACCGACCGTTCGGTTCCCCGACAGTGCGCTCTCGATCGCGCACCAGGACATCATGGCACGTCACAGCATCCGCTGTGCGGATTTGATTGCGCGGATCACAGTTTTCATGCAACGAAAGCGCATTTCCTGATCTGCGGGAAAAACTCTCTCCCCGAGTAGGTGGAGAGTTATGGTGTCGATATCGCACTGCGCGTCCAAGTCGTAATGACGTCATGAATCGGTCTTCGCAAGGGGCTTTATGTGTGCTTTTCTCGCGATGCTGTCGGCCGTCCGGGGAGTAGATCGTGGCCGGTGATCTGCTGTGGCGACTGATGGCCGGCAGGAACCACCGCGAGGTCCGCGCCCGCTGGCGTGCTCGCCGCGCCGGTACGGCCGGGCGGACCAACAGCACCGTTCCCGCCGTCCACGACGGACCAGGACACGCGGGCACCGGTCGGCCGGGGCCACCGCGCGGCCCCCGACCTCGACCGGCGACGTGGACGCCCGCAACCTCCGGACACCCGACAACCTCCGGTGCGCCACCCCACGGCGTACCGCTGTGGAAGCCACCCCACCCGGTGCCGCCACAGCAGGAACCGGTACCTCCCGGCGGTACCACGCCGCCGCGTCGGGCTTCCGCGCGACACTCCGCCTTCGACGTGGTCGACGGCGTCCGCGAACCGTCGTGGACGCGGATCCGTCGTCTGGTCGTGGTGGGTGCGATCACCGTGCTGACGGTGTTGGGCGCGGTCGACGTCACCGTCACCCTGCTGGGCTTCGTGCGACCGTCGACAGCGCCCCCCGCGCCCGGGATCACCGACGAGGTGCTCGACGGGGTCGCCGAGGGCGTGGCGGTGGACTACCTGTCCTGGGATGCCCGGGAGCGGGAGCGCCGCGAGCAGGTGCTGCGACGGTGGGCGTTGCCCGACCGCGAGGTCGACGGCTGGGACGGGCAGGGCCGCCAGTCCGCCGACAGCCCCGCCGTGCTGGGCCGCACTCGGCCGGGCGCCGACCAGGCCGTGCTGACCGTGCGGGTACGGATCGTGCCCTACGCCCCGGACGAGCAGGCGGAATCCCAGGACCCGTCATCGACGCAGCCACCCGCGGAGGACCCCGGCACCTCATCGCCCGCCGACGAACCCGGCGTTCCGGCCGCACAGCCCACACCGGCGGACATGCCGGGGTGGCGGGCGCTTCCCGCACGCTGGCTGGTCCTCGCGGTTCCCCTCGCACGGCACGACGGCCGTGTGCTGCTGACCGCGCCTCCCGCTCTGGTCGGCGACCCCGGCACCACACTGCCCGAACCCGTGCCCGCGGTCGAGGCGGTGAACGACGACCGGTTCACCCGCGACACCCGGCAGGCCGTGCAGAGCTTCTTCGAAGCGCTGGCCACCGGCGAGCTGGACTTCGTGCGCGCACCGCGAGCACGGATCCCCCCGCTGCAGAACGCGGCCGTGCTCGTGGAACTGCGGCAGTGGCGCGGCACGCAGCCGCACCCCGGCACACCACCGGAACAGCGCACCGGGGTGGCGAGCGTGGTGTGGCGGATCGCCGAGAACACCGGGCACCTGACCTGCACCTACCGCGTGGGCCTGCACCGCCAGGACGACCGCTGGCTGCTGGCCGGCATCGACATCGACACCGGGAAAGCACCGTGATGAACACCGCGACCACCATCATGACCGCGCTGGACCTGGCGCAGACCCAACCGTTGCAGCAGGTCAACCTCGACGGCATCAAGAACGCGATCTTCGCGCTGCTGGGCGTGCTGCTGATGATCGTGCTCGGCGTGCGCGCCTTCTGGTCCTACATGGAGGACAAACCCGGCAAGATGGTCGCCCAGATCGTCGCCGCGCTGGGGTGCGGGGTGTTCGTGTTCTTCCCGGACACCGCGGAGAACATCCTCAAGGGCGTCATCCAGTCCGTCATCGGCGGCACCGCATGAGACTGCCCACCGACACCGCTCACCTGAAACTCCAGACCCGCCAGTACGAGCTGTTCGGCCGCTCGCTGGGACGTGGCGTCGAACGGCGTGTCCTGCTGATCGCGGCCGCCAGTACCGGCCTGTGGTGGGCGGTGCTCCTGCTGCTGGGCATGCCGATCCTGCACCGCCTGTCCCCGCTGCTGTTCCTGGTGCCGCCGGTGGTGTTCGTGCTCTACGGCACCCGGCGCGACGACACCGGCCGGATGATGCTCGCCGCCTGGCGCGATCGGCTGCTGTTCCACGCGCCGGGACGACGACGGCCGATCGGCAATCCACTGCTGGAACTCGACAACCACCAGTCACAGCCTGTCCGGCTGCTGGTCACCACCCGCCTCGTCACCTCTGTCTCCCACTCCGATCGGGAAGGTGGTGCGTCGTGACGCGCAAGGGACAGCCATCGCGTCGGATCACCGATCCGCCCGCCGCGCCGTTGCTGATCCAGGACGGCGTCGAGGTCACCGACGACGCGGTGTGGACGTGGGCGCAGATCCCGGACGGTTGCACCGAGCTGATGGAAGACGGCGAGCTGGAGGCCGCGACCTGGGCCGCGGCCACCGCGATGCACACGCTGCTGCCGGTCGACGCCGAATACCACCTCAAGATCATGTGGGCGCGGTACTCGCCCGAGGACTACCGCGACAGCTGGACCTCGACGCCCGGTGTTCGCGCGCCGGGCGCGGACTACTACATCGAACTGGGCGCACACCGCATCGCGCGCAACAGCGAGGTCGGACACTTCCGCCGCCGGATCGTGCTGCTGGGCGTCCGCTGGCCCACCCGGGACACCGCCTCGCCGTGGGAACGCCGCCGCCGGGCCGTCGCCTCCCAGCTGCGTTCCCGCGCGGCGATGCTGCGCGACGCCCGCGACCGCGTCGACGAACTGGAGCCCACCGTGCGGCGCTGGTTCAGCCAGCTGCGCGAAAGTCCTCTGAGAGGCGTTCCGGCGTCGGCCGCGACGATCGCGTGGGCCTACGCCCGTGAGCTGCGCCGCACCGCCGACCTCACCCCGGTCGGTGACGACGAGCTGTCTGGTGCGCGGCTGGTGTCGCTCATGCACGGCGAGGTCCTTCCCAGCCCCGACGGCCGCTACGTCACCACCAGGGACGCGGCCACCGACACCACCCGGCACGTGGCGGTGCTCGTGCCCGCCGTCAACGGCTTTCCCGCCGACGAGCTGGAGATCCCCGGCGGGGAGTGGTTGGCGCTGCTGACCGAGCTGACGGACGTGGAAGCGTCGGTGCGCGGGGTCAACCACGGCCGCACCGGATCGCTGGCGCTGCTGCGCACCGGCCGCAAGTGGACCAGGTCGCAGTCCCTGGAGGCCGGTGAGGCGGGTACCGCCCCGCCGGAGGAGGTCGACGAAGCCGAACTCGCCCTCGCCGAACGTGACCGGGAGGTGCGCCGGCGCGTCGACGTGCTGGCGACCTCGCACCCGCGGTGGGTGGTGCACGCCGCGACCGTGGAGGAGCTGACCGACCGCGTCGAGGCGCTGCGCCGCCGCTACACCGGCATCGTCGCCCTCGAACTCGCCCCCAACATCCAGGACCTGCTGTGGAGGGAACTGCTACCGGGCGACCGGGTGCGCGTGCCGGAGTTCGGGCAGGTGCAGCCGATGCGCACCCTGGCCGGATCGTGGTTCCACGGCGGCTCCACGGTCGGCGACACCAGCGGCCCCTACATCGGCGGCAACCTCGGTGCCACGCCCGGACCGGTGCGGCTGCACCTGGTCTCCCGCACCGCCGAGGACCGGCGGATGCCCACCACCATGTCGTTCACCGGCCGTTCCGGGTCGGGCAAGTCGACCGCGGTGATGCTCACGGTGCTCGCCGCGCTGGCCGAGGGCGCCTGGTGCCTGCTGGCCGACCCCAAGGGCGACCTGGCCGGGATCGTGGAGGTCGCCGACCGCGTCCTCGGTGTTCCGGTGCAGGTCATCGACGTCACCGACCCACTGGCGGCCGGGTCGATGGACCCGATGCGGTGGGCACCGACCGCCGACGAGGCCCGCACCCTGACCCTCGACGCCCTGCTCGGCGTCTTGAGCGGCGACGACCGGCGCGGCAACGAGGCGGTGCTGGAAGCGGCGATCGACCGGGTCCTGGCCCGGCCCCGCGAAAGATGGTCGGCCACCGCCGTGATCGGCGAACTCGTCGCCGCCCCCGGCGACACCCCGACCGCACAGGCGGCGCGGACACTGGGGGAGACGCTCTCGGTGCGCTCCCGGCAATCCGACGTGCGCGCCGTGCTGGGCACCCCCGCCGCCAGCGCCGCACCCGTCCTCTCGGGCCGAGGGCTGGTCTACCTGCGACTGGACGGCCTGGGGCTGCCGCAGCCGGGAAGCCTGCCGGAGCAGTGGACGGTGCCGCAGCGCTGCGCGATGACCACCTTCCGAACCTCCACCGCCTACGCACTGATGCAGTCACGCCACGTCCGAGAGCTGATCAAGCTGGTCGCGTTGACCGAGCTGCACCGCATCACCGCCTATCCGGAAGGCCGCTCGCTGGTGCAGTGGCTGGCCCGCACCGGCCGCGCCCTCAAGACCTACCTGCTGCTGGACTCCCAGTCCGCGGTCGAGATGGCCGCCATCGAGGGCCTGGTCGAGCAGTTGGTCATGTCGGCCGCGTTCGAGGCGGTGGGGCGGGAGGAACAGCAGGCGCAGGCGATGCTGCTGCACCGGCCCGACGCGGGCCCGCGTTTGCGCCAAGCGCAGGGCATGGTGGGGCCGGGCGAGTGCGTGATGCGCGACCGCCACAACCGGCTCGGCCTGGTGGCCTTCGACCGGCTCACCGAATGGATCGCCGACACCCTGTCCACCGACGCCGCCGAGGACTCCGCCGACCTCTACGCCTACGACACCGACACCGATCCTGCGGGCACCGATCCTGCGGACACCGGCCCCCGCGACAACCGCGAAGGCGACACAGCACCCGACGACACAGCACCCGACGACACAGCACCCGACGAGGCCGTTACCCGGCACGGTGTCGAGAACCGGTCGGCCGACGAGCAGGAGCGTGCGCGGTGATCGCCGTCGCGTCTTCCAGCACGTCGATCGCACGGTGCCGCGCCGGCCGGTTCACGACGGCGGTGTCCCTGGCCGCGCTGGCGGGCCTGACCACGATCGCGGTGACGTGGCCCGAAACGCCACCCTCGGCCCGCGCGGTGCCGCTGAACGTCGCCGATCCGGAGTCGGTGGCGTTGGCCTTCGCGCAGCGTCACCAGGCGCACGACCCGGACGCCTGCCTGCTCGCGACGCCGCGGTGGCGTGCCCGGCTCGGCCGTCACGCACGCTGCCTGCCCACCGAGGGCCGGCCACGACCGGAGGTCCGGGTGCTCAGTGCGAGCAGGACCGCCGAGTCCGCGATGGCGGTGATCGCGGTCCGGGCGCACGACCAGGTACTCCGGCAGATCACGGTCAGCCTCGTGCGGGTCGAGGACCGGTGGCTGGTCGACTCGATGGCACCTACGCCCGTGGAGGCGCGATGAGCAGCCACGTCATACCCGCTCGCCTCTCCAACTTCATGCGCGGCACGGGCCGGTACGCGCTGCTGCTGGTGGTGCTGGTGCGCGAGCGCGCCCCGCGGCCGCTGCGGTGGCTGTGGAACCGGCCCGAGCGCATGCTGACCCTGGCCTGGCTGGTGGGGCTGCTCATCGCCGGGCATACGCCCACCGCGGTGGCCGACGACGTGATCACCGGCCCGGACCTGGCCGGCAGTGGCCCGAAGACGCTGTTCGAGACCTACTCGTTCTCCGACTACGGCATCACCGTCAAGCCCGACGATTCGGCGTCGGGCTGGCTGGATGTCGCGCTGCCGGTGTACCAGATCATGGGCGTGATCACGCTGCTGCTGATGTGGCTCGTGCTCGGCGTGCTGGAAGGCGCGCTGACCCTGCTGGAGTGGCTGCTCAACCTCACCGTCTACGCCGAGTCCAGCGACAGGATCGACCAGGCGGTGAACTCGGTCGCCCACCACGTGTTCTGGCCGCTGATCACGGCCACCGTCGCGATCGGCGCGGTCATGACCTACGCCCGCTGGCGCGGCGAAGGCCGCGGCTTCGCCACCGACCTGGGCTGGGTCATCGCCACCGCCGCCACCGCGATGCTGTTCGCCTCCGGCCCGTCCACCGTGATGACCACCGTCGACGGGGTGCGGCAGCAGATCGCCGACGGCGTCATCGCCAGCTCCACCCGGTTCGTGGCCGACACGAACAACCCCACCGGATTCCCGGCTCCGCCCATCGGCGACGGCAGCCCGCACGCGGGCACGCGTCGGCTCGTCGACAGCATGTGGTCCCACTTCGGCGCCACACCCTGGTGCCTGGCGCACTTCAACTCCCTCGACGTGTGCGGCAAGGCAGGTCACCACGCGTTGGCCAACGACGACACGTGGAAGCGGTGGATGGAGATCCTCGACGAGCAGGGCACCGTGGAGGAGTTCGGCCCCCACGGCGACTACATCCGCGGCCAGGACCCGGCCCGGCTGGGCATCGTGCTGCTGCTCGCCCTGCTGGTGCTGCCCCTGGCGCTGCTGCTGATCCGCCTGGTCATCGCCGGGCTCAACGCCTCCGTCGGGCTGCTGCTCGCCCTGGTCGCCGGGCTGGTGTTCCTCACGCTGTGGCCGATACCCGGCTGGCCACGCGCGACCGGCACCCGCTACCTCGTCCACACCCTCGGCCGCAGCCTCCAAGCCCTGACCATCACCACGACGGTCTCCGGGGTGACCGTCACCTCCACGATCATCGTCAGCCTCGTCGGCCGGCACGGGTTCTTCATCGTCACCATGCTCACCATCGCCCTGATGACCTCGGCGGTGCAGATGCAGTCCTGGGTCGACTCCCTCACCGGCGGCGAAGGCGCCCGCACGATGGGCGTCGGCTCCGCGCTGATCACCCGATCGGTGGCACGCACGGCGGTCAAGACGTTCGGCGGCGTCGCCCGCGTCGCGGCCGGCGCGGCACGCGTGGCCGGTGGAGCGGCGATCGGCGGAGTCGGCCTGGCCGCCGCCGCGACCCGCGCGGCCGGTAACCGGCTCACGTCACAGGCGGGCACGGCGGCGGACATCGACCGCGGACCGGTCGAGGCGACCGCCAGCCGCGTCACGCCGCCCACCACAGTGCAGCCCTACGCGCAGGGCCCGGGAAGACGACGAACACGCCCGCACGGCACCGGTCCCGACACCGCGATCACCTCCGGTCCCGGCCTGGTGGTGCGGCCGAAGCCGGGCCCGCGCCCCGACCCGGACGCGCGACCGGGCGCGACGTTCGACGCCGAACGGGCCACCGCGGTCGGCCCCCGCCGCTGGGTCGCACCACCCGGCGGAACCGGCACCGAACAGGCCACCGGCGACACGCGCCGGGTCTGGGTCGTCCCACCCGGCGGACGCGGACTCGCGCCACCGGACAAGACCCCGCCACCGCCCGCCCGCAGTCGTCGTGGTGTCCACCAGATCAGCACCGGACGCCCGCGACCGCCCCGGCAGGTGAAGCAGGACGGTCCGGACGCGGCCCGGCCACCACGACCACGTCGAGCGCCCGGACGCCGACCCGACGACACCGACCCCGGCTGACCAGCGAAAGGAGACTCGCACCGATGGCACATCCCGACCCGGCACGCCACGACTCCGAGCCGCGCGCAACCACGCCGCCCCTCCCCGCCGATCGGCTCGACGACGAGGCCGATCGCCCGGCGCAGGTGGCACGACAGGTGCGCCGCGCGCTGTGGGGGAGTGACCTGCTCGGTCCCCGACCCGGCTGGTGGCCGTGGGGCGCGGGTGCCCGCGCCCGAGCACAGCGGCGGCGCGAGCTGCGCGACCTCGGCGCGCGACGGCGCGGCGAGCTGCACCGCCGGTTCAACCACGACCACGGCGGTGACGCCGTGCGCGCGCCGTGGCGGCCCGTGCCGACCCGCCGGAACATCGCGGCCCTCGCCGCAGTGGCCGCCGTGATCGCCACGGTGGTGGCCATAGCCTGGTCGAGGGGCGATGAGCCAGGCGCACCCCGCGAGCGTCCAGGTGAGCAGCGTGGCGAAGCGGCACCCACCGAGGTCGCGTCCACCACCTCGACGGCACCGACGAACACCGCCTCCGGCACGTCGTCGTCCACCTGGTCGTTGCCGGAGCAACCGCCCATCCCGCCCTCGGGCGTCGCACCCGCAGAAGCCCGGCCCCGGACCGCGACAGACCCCGCGACGATCGCCGTGATCACCGCCCCACCGGGCCCACCAGCACGCCACGAACTGGCCGATCCGCAGGACACGGCAGGGGCCTGGCTGTCCTGGTGGTGCCCGTTCAGCACCAGCGAAGATCAGTTCGGCGACGCCGAACGGCGAGCACAACCGGCGATGACCGACGCCGCCTGGTCACTGTTCGACCCCGCCGGTGACGAACAGGCCGCGCGCAGCTGGGAGCAGGCCACCGCCGCCGGAGAAACCGGCAGGTGCTCCGCGCCCGTCGCCCAGGTCGTGCCCAGCGCACCCCGCACCCCGCAGCGGGTCGTGGTGCGGGTCGCCGCCGACCGGGTGGTCACCACCGCCGCAGGGGCCCGCTACGTCGAGCCGGTGTCCTCGACCCGGATCGTGCTGCGCCAGGCCGACGGCACGTGGCGGGTCGACCTGGCCGCGGTCGGTGGTTGAGGGCCATGGTCAAGGGCCTTCTCGGCGGCGCAGCCGCCCTGGTCAGCCTGCTGATACTGGTCGCGCTGCTCAGCGCCGGCGCGCAGGACGCATCGGCGACCCCGCCCCGCGGTGGCTGCACCGTCACCACCCCACCCGCCGGTCAGGCGAGCGGGCAGACAACCGCTCCGAGCGAGCAGGTGGAAGCCACGCTGACCGCCGATCAGATGGCCGTCGCGCGCACCATCGTCGCCGTCGGCAAAGGACTCGGGGTGACACGGCGCGGCACCGCGATCGCCCTGGCCACGGCCATGCAGGAGTCGACGCTGGACCCGAACGCGGTCAGCGGACGCAGCCTCGGGCTGTTCCAGCAGCAGGGCTCGCTGTACGCAGGCGTCAACCGAACCGATCCGGCCGACACCGCCAGGGCGTTCTACGAGCAACTCCTCGCGCGGGTTCCGAACTACGACGACCCGGCGGTGACACCGGCCGACGCGGCACAGACCGTGCAGGCATCCGGCGCCGGAGCCTCCTGGTACGCCCGCTGGGAACAGTGGGCTCTCGCGCTGGCCACCCAGCTCTACAACGGCACCCCCGCCCAAGACGGCAACGACGGAGCCGAGGGCATCGTGTGCGCACCGGGCGGCGGGTCCGGGCCGATCAGCGTGATGGTCAGCGGCACCACGATCACCCTGCCTCCCGAGGCCGGGATCCTCGGCACGCTCACCATGCCCCACGAACAAGCCACCACGGTGGTGGCCGCGGCGTTGAGCTACCTGGGCACCCGCTACTCCTGGGGCGGCGGCAACACCGGCGGCCCCACCATCGGCATCCGCGACGGCGGCGTCGCCGACGCCCACGGCGACTACGCCACGGTGGGCTTCGACTGCTCCGGCCTCATGGTCTACGCCTTCGCCCAAGTCGGCATCACCCTGCCCCGGGTCTCGCAGGACCAGCAACGGTTCGGCCGCCCACTGCCCTGGGAGCAGGCCCAACCCGGAGACCTGCTGTTCTGGGGACGCCCGGCCACCCACGTGGCGCTCTACCTCGGCGCGCTCCAGGGCGTGCACTACATGGTCGAGGCACCCCAGAGCGGCGACGTCGTCAAGATCAGCCTCGTGCGCACCCGCGCGGGATTCGACTCGACCGTGGTGCGTGCATGGTGATCCTTCGACGACACAGCACCACGCTGGAGCAGCGCCGCCGCCGCACCGCAGGCCTGCTGCTCGCCCTGGCCGGCGCGCTGCTGACCGTGTGGCTGGCAGCGGGTCTGCTCGCCGTGCTCGACGGACAGGGCTGGCACCCGCCCAGCCTCCAACTGCACTCACCAGTCCACGGTGACAGGGACGATGGGCTGCTGGGATTGCCGACCTACCGCCCCCCGTCCTCGACCGTCACCGTTCCCGAGCCGAACCCGGCTTCATCTTCTGAGGAAGACGGGGCATGGTGGCCGGTGACCGTCCACTGGCCGGTGCACCCGCTGTGGCCGGCGGCTGCCGCTGTACCGCTGTGGGCGGCATGGCTGGCGTTCGTGGTCGCGCCCGTGGCCGGGTACCGCCGCGAAGGGTTGGCCAGCACCCGCGAGGTCCGGCGCACGCTCGGCCGTCGCCAGGCGCGCGGCAAGGGGCGGGTGACCTGGCCACGAAGCCGATGGTGGACCCGACTGGCCATGCCCACCGCCGCGTTCGGCTACCGACTGGGCCGCCCCCTGCGGCCGTGGGCGCCGTGGGTGCCGCTGTGGGCGCACTTCGAGCACAACGTCCGCATCCTCGGCCGCACCGGCTGGGGCAAGACCCTGCGCCTGCTCATCCCCATCATCCGCGACCTGCCCGGCCCGGCGATGGTGCTGAGCATCGAACCCGCCGTGTTCACCCACACCGTGCTCGCCCGCCGCCACCGGCCCACCCGCCCCCTACGGGCACCACTGCGATGGTCGCCCCGCCACCGCCGAACCCGCGAGTACCCGGTCGCCGCGGTGGACTTCTCCGACCCGGCCAACCGGTTCACCGCCGGATTCCCCCAGGTCCGCTGGAACCCCGTCCACGGGTGCGCCGACTTCGCCGTGGCCACCCGCCGCGCCCACGCCCTGGTCGCCGGCTCCGACACCGCGGGCACCCAGCGGCGCGGCAGCGACGACGACACCTTCTTCCGCAACTCCGCCGCCGAGGTCCTGGCCGCGTGGCTGTACGCGGCGGCGCTGGGCGGCTACGGCCTCGACGAAATCACCCAGTGGCTCTCCGACACCCAACACACCACCCCACGCCGCGTGCTCGCCGAACACCCGCACACCGACCGCACCGCCCTGCTCGCGCTCACCACCCACCTGAGCACCCGCGCCGACCGCACCACCTCCGGCGTCGAGCGCTACCTCGCCCTCACCATCAACGCACTGATCAGCCGCGAAGGACGCGCCTTCTGCGACATCAACCCGGATGAATCGTTCGACATGGCCGGGTTCGTCCGCGACGGCGGCACCGTCTACGTGCTGGCCGACCCCGACCGCGTCCACCGGGTACGCCCGCTGCTATCGCTGTTCACCGCCGAGATGTTCATCGCCGCCCGCACCGCCGCACTCGCCCACCCAGGTGGCAGGCTGCCCGTGCCGTTCGTCGCCGTGCTCGACGAACTACGGCACAGCGTCGTGGTGCCCAACCTGCCCTACGTCGGCAACACCATGCGCAAACACGGCATCCACTACCTCTACTCGGTGCAGAGCAGCAGCCAGGAAG
Organism: Saccharothrix sabaoui; assembly: GCF_051756985.1. Taxonomy (NCBI): domain Bacteria; kingdom Bacillati; phylum Actinomycetota; class Actinomycetes; order Pseudonocardiales; family Pseudonocardiaceae; genus Saccharothrix; species Saccharothrix sabaoui. The sequence goes on along the minus strand of NZ_JBPKJK010000073.1, from coordinate 16,092 downwards.
ACGAGCTCTACGGCCCCCAAGCCGACGCCCTGCGCGCCTCGGCCAGCGTCACCGTCGTCGGCGGACTGGACATGACCGTCGCCCCGGAACTGACCACCCGAGCCGGCAACGCGGCGCTCGTCGAACGAGCCCGTGAACGGGGCAGCGATCAGGTCAGCCGGGTGGACAGCCTGCCGGTGTCGGAACAACAACGCTTGGCCGACGGTCGCGCGGTGATCGCCCCACGCGGGGCAGGGCTGTTCGTGGCCTCCGCACCCACGATCTACCAACGCCGCGCGCTGCGTTACCGCATCCGTCGCGAGGTCGCCGCAGTCGATGCAATCGTCCAGGAGGCAAACAGTCGCGAACACAGCCGCCGCCGCGGAGCTGCGGCCGCTGCCGCCGTGCGAGCCACCTTCACCCCTCCCGGAGGCGTCCAACCGTGAACGACCAGTCGATCGATGCCACCTCAGCGGCCACCGAACCGTCCGCCGAGCACGACGTGGCGATGCTGCTGGCGCTCCTGGAAGCCGAACCCACTGCTATTCGACGCACACCGTGGACGTGGGCCGCGCTGTCGAAGAAGGAGACCGCAGCGCTGCGACGGACCGTGCAGCGGTGGGTGGCCAACTACAACGCTGTCCACGCCGTGTCCAGCCGCGAACTCATCCCCGACTGCTGGGAACTGCACCCCGGCCTCGCACACGACCTCGCGGTCATGGTGTGGGTCTACTACGACAGTCACCACGACCTTCGAAGCACACCGCTGATGGCCGGCGACTATCACCTGCGCTACCTGCCCGGCTTTCGATCGCGGCTGAACCATCTGCTGGGCAGCGACCCTGCCAGCTGCCGCGCGGGCGCGCACCCCGCCTCTTGGCGCACCACCCCTGGCGAGACCCGTCACCCAGTCGATCCCCATCAGCTTGTGGAAGCCGACGAGAGAAACACGGCGTTGCACTTCTCATTCGGCTTCACCGCCGACCACGGATTGATCAATGCGGAGTTGCCTTCACCAGGCATCCAGTGAGCTGCTGGCCGCTGACCGGACCGCCGAGCACAGGGCAGTACTCAACACGCCCAGGCGGCTGGCATGCCAGCCGTCCGCTAGGTCAGGGTCAAACGAGTGGCTCTGGCCCGTAGTCGCGCCCGTGACTGCACCGGGCCAGGAGGACCGTGCTGGACATGACGAGGGAGTCGCTGTCCTACACGTCGGTCGACGGACCGGATCGGATCGTCGTCGCGCTGTCGACCGCGACTGCTCCCGTCGAGGTACGCGTGCCCTGCGCGTGCGCCGTCCTGCACGGCTGCGCGACGGTGGAGTAGGCGGCAAACCCAGGAGCGCGGGCAAGTCTCGAAGCGAAGGGACGGGCCGTTCTCTCCGCCTGACACCGACCGGCGAACTCTCGCCGATGCGCTCGAATTCCGGCGGTAGCCGAGTCGCCGCGACGACGGCAGGTCGCCGTTGAGGCGGAGCGGCCGGTTGCCCACGTGATCACTCGGCGGACGTGGCGGGCCGGGAAGTAGCCGGGACGGGGAACGGCTGGTGTCGGCGATGGCGCGAACAGACGCGAGCGAGCCGGGTACAGCGCATCCGACGGGCTACAACCGGTAATCACCCGATCAGCCTGGCCCTGCCTGCGTACGAGCCGGGATATCAACCGTCGGGTTCTGTCACTGATTGCGTGATCAACTTGTTGGGCTGGTCGACGCTGCGTGCCGTGCGCCTGCGATCATGGTCGGGGGGTGATCGCGACTGGTTGGCAGCCCTGCTGCCGCACCTCGCCAGCGTGGTGGTCGAACGGGTCGAGCGGACCTCCGCAGGCGTGCAGGTTTGGGCGTGCACGACACTGAGGGCTGCCGCTTGCCGTCCTGTGGTGTGCGGTCGAGTCGGGTGCACAGCCGCTATGACCGGAAACGGGTGCGCCGGTTCTTCTTGGCGAGAGCGCGGTCGGGACAAGAGCTCGGAATGGCCTATGAGGGTGCTCATGTTCCGCTGGCTCGCCGACGGGCGCGGCATGCATCTGGAACCAGCAGCACCTACTCCATGCGCTACGCCACTGCGAGCACTTCTACAACACCCACCGGCCCCGTCAATGTCCGACCTTTGCAGCCACTGCCACAACTGGCCACCGATCAAGCAACCATCACCCACCTCAACATCTGCCGACGGCGCGACTGGGAGGCATTCTCAACGAGTACTACCACGCCGCCTGAACTGCACGGACGACATTTTCGGCAAGCACAGGGGTGTCAGAATTCCGCCAGGTACCGCGACCTTGACACTCGACCGGCGGTGAAGATCAAACTGAACATGTTCGAGAGGTTCGGCTGAGTGTCTTAAACACGTTCAGAATTGACGGTGATTCCCCTGTCTTCGATCGGCGGAGTCCCACGTCACAGACATGGACTGAGTTTTCGGCATGTACACGTGACGCCGTCGTAGTCGATTCGCACCAGCCACGGCGGACGCTCCCAGAAGCTAGTGCATGAGGCGATCACGCCAGATCGAGTGCAGTCGAACCAGAACGATCCCCGTGCGCGGCCACGACCCAGTCCATCAGCTGCGGTGTTGGCCTCGACGGCCCGCCAGAGCGCCGTGCTGTCCCTGCCGTTGGCCGACCGCCACGCCGTGTTCGCACGGCATGGCGGCGTGATGGTCCAGTAGACTCCTCCGGAAGCTTCGAAGGGGGTGGAAGCCAGTATGCCGCGCCTGCCCATGCCACCGTCTCCGGCCGTATTGCAAGCAGGTCTGCGCCGCACCGAGGACATCGTGGCGGTGCACCGGGCGACCCGGCTGGTACGAGTCTTCCACGTCAAGGGCATGCACCCCCAGCGCTGGAATTCGTTCCGCTATACCGGTCCGCTGCCGCATGCGGCTTTTGACCCGCAGCCGCTGGGTGAGGGAGGCGCGCCGACGACGTCGTCCGAGCACGGGGTCCTCTACTTCTCGCTCTCGGTTCGCACGTCGATCGCCGAGGTTTTCCAGTCCGTGCCGGTGGTGGACCGCAGGACCCGCAGCCCCTTCCTGGTGGTGGTGCGGCCTCGCCGGACCTTGCGTCTGCTCGACCTGGCCGGTTTGTGGCCGACCAGGGTCGGGGCGTCGCAGGAGATCTCCTCGGGACCATCGAGCCACACGCACGCGTGGGCGCGGGCGATCCGCACGGCCTACCCCGAACTCGACGGCCTCTGGTACCGGTCGTCGATGGACTCGGGTGCGCCGTTGATCTGCCTGTGGGACCCGCCGGCGGCATCTGCTCTCCCATCCTTTCCGGATGTGCTGCTGCCCTTGGAGCACCCAGGCCTGGACCTGCCGCTGGAGCGGGTCTGCGAGGAACTCAACTACACGCTGCTCAGCTGACGCGCGAAAGGGAGTCACGTCGTGGACCAACCGTCACCACGCCGGGTACGACTGATCCGCTCGCCCGTAGCGCGGCTACTGATCCCAATCGGCTCGGCGGTGCTGCAGGCCGCTGTTTCGATCGTGGTCAACGTGCTGACCGACGACTGGTACTGGTTGTGGTGGACCCTGCTGTCGGTGCTGGTGGTGGCCAACGTCGTGTTGTTGACGTGGACCACGCCCGCCGTGCCTCGGCCGACGGTGTCCGCGTCGGGCGCCGGTTCCGTCGTGGCTGGCGGTTCGATCCGCGGCACGACCACCACGCGGGTACGCGGGCCCAACACGGCCGCGCCCCTCGGGGTCTCGGACGTGGAGGCTCGCGGCAGCGGGTCGGTGGCGGCGGGCGGCGACATCGACGGCGACACGTCCACCGACGTGGGGTAGGCGTGATGAGCAGGCGTTCGGTGTCGTCGAGCGGTGCTGGCTCGATCAGCGCTGGCCGCGACATCACTGGCGACGTCACCACCTATGTCGGCGGGCCGCCGGGCACGCCGCTGCGACTGGCCGTGCAACCCGTGGAGAAGGTATTCGACCTGGTCAGGGTAGATGACTTCACCGGCAGGCGGTGGCTGGTCGACCAGTACGACGAATTCGCCGGGAACCACCGCAGCGGCTACTTCCTCATCGAGGCCGACGCAGGCCTGGGTAAGACCAGCTTCGCGGCCTGGTTAGTCGCCCGGCGCGGCTATCCTGGGCACTTCACCCGTCTACCGGGAGGACGGGATCGCCGCGCGGCGCTACGCAACCTCGGCACCCGGTTGATCGTGGACCTCGATCTGTTCCCGGACATCGAGCAGCGGTTCATGGTGCCCGACCTCGACCGCACCCTCGTGCCGGAGTGGGTGGACGACCCGGCGAGCTTCGCCGCGTTGCTGGACCTCGCGGCCGATAAAGCGATGTCGCGCGAGCACACGATCACGCTGGTCGTGGACGGTCTGGACGAGGAGCAGCCGCACACCACGCCGGTGCCGCTCGGCCTGCCCGCCCACCTGCCGACCGGCGTGCACGTCGTCGCCACCTGTCGCACCGGCACGACGCTGGAACTGGACCAAACCGTCTGCCGGGTCGCGCCGATCACCGCCGAGGACCCGCGCAACCTGGCCGACATGCGCGAATACCTAGCCATCGCGTCCGTACGGCCGGGCCTTGCCCAGCGACTGTACGAGCACGGAATGCAGTCCGAGGACTTCGTCGAGCGGATCACCGCGCAGTGCGGTGGCGTGTGGATCTACCTGTCCTCCCTGCTGCCCGACATCGCCGCTGGCGAGCTGGACCTCGGCGACCTGCGCCGACTACCCCCGCGCTTGTCTCAGTACTTCGCGGCCAACCTCGCCCGCCGAACCCGGGACCCGCATTGGACGTCGCAGGACCTGCCGGTGCTCGGCACGCTCGCCGCCGCGTTCGAGGCTGTGGGCTTGCCTATGCTCAGCGAGGTGACCGGCGTGAGCCGGGAGTCGGTGGGAGAGGTGTGCTGGCGGCGGTACCGGGCCTTCCTCCGCGTCACGCGCACGGGCGGGATGCGGCGGTTCGCCGTCTACCACCGCAGCCTCAACGAGTTCATGTCCGGTGAGGTGCCGGACGACCCGGCGCTGTCGGTGGCGACCCTCGACCTCATGGACGAGTTGTCCGAGCACGTCTCCGGGGCGCACCGGCGCATCGCGGACTTCTACCTAGCCCGACTGGATGTGGACCCGGCCGCATGGGCGAGCCTGCACAGCGGTTACGGAACCCGCCACCTCATCAGGCACCTGCGGATGGCGGGCCGACACCAGGACATCCGGCGAGTGCTGTACCCGGTCGAGAGCCGATGGGAGCTTTGGCGCGCTGTCGACGCCGACGCTTACACGCAGGACGTCGTGTCCGAGATCGAGGCCGCCCGACGACGGACCGACCAGGACACCGAACTGCGCCGCGACTCGGAGTCGCTGCGGTTCGAGGTGGCGGCGGCGTTGTTCCTCGCCGGGCAGGCGGTCGAGCCGGGCACCGGGTTCGTGGACCTGCTGGAGCCATTGCTGAAGTTCGGGGTGTGGCGCACAGGCACCGCGATACGTCACGTGCTGGCCATCGAGAATCCGACGCTGCTGGCCAGAAGCCTGCTGGCCGTAGTTCCCCTCGCCGCGCCCGAGGAGCGGCCCACCTTACTGACCCACGCGCACCGGGCCGCCGAGTCTATCCGCAACCCGGTCGACCAGGTTTTCGTGCAGGCCGAGTTGCTCGCTTACTCCCCTTCGGACGTCTTCCGTCTGGCCGAGCAGGCACGTGAACTGCCCGACCCCGTCGAAGCGGCGACGGCCCTGCTGGCGTTGCTACCCCACGGCGGCCATTCCCTCTATACCGAGGCCCTGTCCCTGCTCCGCCAGGGCGAGGACCCGCTTCTCCGAGCTGCGGCACTGGTGGAGGCGGCGCGCTTCGCCTCGCCGGAGGACGTGGAGACCCTCGCCCGCGAGGCACTGTCACTGGCGGCTTCGAGCTCCTTGACCGACATCTTGGTCGCCTGGGAGGTGCCTGACGTGGACCACCACGCGATGTTCGCGGCAGACCTGTTGGCTCTGGCCCCGAGTCGCCTGCGCGAGTCCCTCTGGCACACCCTGTACACCTTGGATGTGCCGGAAACCTATGAAGGCGTACGCCGCCTCACCCTCCTCGCCACCAACGCGCCAACCTCTGCTACCAGCCGCCACTTGGAACACCGGGCCCTCGCGCTGGCCCGAACCCTCCCCGATCGTCTGGTCACTGCCCATGCGCTGATGACGGTCTATGAAGCCCTTCCGGCATGAGACACACCGCGCACACTTCCTCCTGGCCAGCACGATGGTCACTCTGCGACCGTGTGGAAGGGGATCAGCCCGTGACCTCGGACATGGATGAGGTGGTGAGCGTGGACGTGAGCAGCATGCTGTTCGTGGTCCCGTGCGGAGGGGCGAAGCTTGCCCGGCCGAGCCCCGCGCGGAGCCTCTACACAGGGAGGATGTTCCGGTTGTGCCTCGACGTGGTCGAGGAGGAGGCCGAGCTGGCCCGCGACGCGGGCCACAGTGTGGCGGTGCGGATCCTGTCGGCGCGACACGGCCTGCTCGACCTGGATACGCTCGTCGAACCCTACGACCGGACGATGACCGACCGGGACGCGGTGTCGGCGGCGGTCGTGGCCGACCAGCTGACGCCGTCGGCCGAGGCAGGTGGCATCGACGTCCACGCCTTCCTCTTCCGCCCCTACCTCGCCAAGCTACGGGCCGCCCATGAGTTGCTCGAACGACGCGGCCACCGCATCCACGTCCACGACCACTACCTGGGCACCCGCGGCATCGGCTACCAACGGCAGGTCCTGTCCACACTTCGCTCGACCCGCGGCACCCACGACCCTCACGCGCCCTGGCGCCACCCGGTTCCGCACCGATAGCCGCTCCCGGCTCCTGCCGGGGACCGGTCAGGAGGTGACGGGTAGCGCGCGTGCACGCTTCTTGTGCTCGGTGCGCAGCGCGCGCAGCGACAGGTAGTAGGAGCTGTGGGCGTTGTCGGCGATGTTGAGCGGAAGGACCTCGCGCTTGATGAGCTCGTGCTCCAGCTTCCACGGCTCGTCGTCGAGGACGAACGCCACGCGGGCGTGGGCGCCCATCCACGTACTGAGCTTGTCCTCCCCCGCCTTCGTGAAGGTCAGTCGCGTGCCGCTGCCCACCCGGCGCAGCTCGATCCCCAACGATTCGGCCAGGTGGCACCCCAGGGTCAACCGCAGGGTGGAGCCGTAGGCGTTGCCGCCGAAGTGGTAGCCCACCCGCTGGCGCAGGTGCTGCCTGCTCGGCCGCGCACCGTTCACCGGCGGCGCCTTCGGCGCGATCCCGACGTACAGCAGTGTCCCGAACCCGCCGACCCGGCAGCCCTCGGTCGGCACGCCCGGCGGCACCTCGTCGAAGTACCACGCATAGACACCCGACCGCGCGGGAACCACCGACCCTTTCGACGTCGCCTCCCCGCGCGCGTACACCCGCCCCGGATTCAGCAGCCCTTCCGCCAACTCGCGGTAGACCTCCTCGTCCACAGCACTCCCTCCCCTTGGTGGCCGAACTCCGGCGTCCCCGAACGGCACGACGCCCGACGGTCTACCACACGGACACGACACCACCACCCATGATCGACTCTCGTATCGCCCACGACGCGACACCCTCACCGTGCGGAGGTCACCAGCGCACACTCGCCACTCCGCGGAAACCCGGCGCGATGTCCACAGATTTCATGAGCTTTCCTCATGTAAATACCGGTGCGGTAGCGCCGCACAAGTCGGTCATGATCCACCTCGTGGTCGACGAGTCGATGTCCCCTGACGAGGTGCCGGCCCGCCTGTCCTCGCTGCGTCAGCACCGACGGGGCGGGAAGCGGTCACCGCACAAACCGCTGCTGGTACTGCTCGCGCTGGGGCGGTTGACGACCACCGGCACGAGCAGCCTGTCCTGGAGTGCGGACACCGGGACGCCGGCAGCCCTGATCCGGGACTTCGGTCCGCCCTCGACAACCCAACCCGCACAGGCCGCCACCTACCCGTTCACCCGACTGCGCTCGGACGGCGTCTGGACCCTCGACCACGACGTGCCATGGACCGCGTGCAACCACTCACCACCGAGAACGTCCTCGGCCGGCTCGACCCGCTCCACCACCACGCCGGCGAGGTGCGGCAGCAGAACGCCCAACCAGTCACGACCACACTCCGAGCATGATCACAGACTCGCCGAAGCTGCCAGTGGACACCTGAAGTTGTTGATCACGCAATCAGTGGCAGAACCAACCGCCGGGTGTGAAGTGATAAGGGGTCAACGTGCGCACGGCGGTGAAGCCCAGTCGGACTGCGGTCGGCCGACTGGTGGGCAGGGTCTCGCTGTACAGGTAGCGGTGGCCGCGGTCGACGGCGAGACGGGCGTGGCGTCCCAGCAGCGTGCGGTGGAGCCCTCGGCCGCGCCAGGACGGCAGGGTTGCGGCTCCCCAGGTGGAGGCGAAGTCGGTACCGGTGTGGAACCGGACCCAGCCGGTGGCGACCGCTCGACCGTCCGCGCTCTCGGCCACCAGGACGGTGCACGGGTCGACCTCGTCGACGACCCAGTGCTCCAGGGCCGAGGGCAGCCAGTGCCACGGGGCGTCGCGGGCAGCCTCGGCCAACTGCCGCACGCGGTCGAAGTCCTCGCGCTCGGTCACTTCGCGCATCCTGACGCCCGCGGGCAGCGCAACGGTGGCCGCGGCCGCCACATCCGCGGCCCGACCGATCATCAGCGTCACCTCCTCGCCGACCCGGAACCCGGCCGCGCGCAGCCGGATGGGCAGATCGTCGGGTAGGCCGTCGTGGTGGTTCCACTTGATGGGCAGTCCCAGTCGGGTGGCCCAGGTGCACTGGTCGGCGATGAGCGCGTCGAGGTCCGAGCCGTGCAATCCTCGGAGATCGGCACGCACGATGACCCCTCTCACGCCCGGCAGGTGCTTGCGCAGCACCGGCCCCACGCGCTCACCGATCACCGCGGGGTGTCCCATGCTGTTCCCGCGGCCGGAGAACCCCCGAGCCCGCATCTGCCTACGACGCAGTGCCGCCAACAGAGCTGCATCGTCCTCCATGACGGGCATGGAACCACCGCTGATCCCGATCGTCCGTCGCCGGACGGTGTTTCACTCGGAAGACGAACCAATCGGGTCCGATCCACGCAGACCTGTTGCTCGGTGCGCGATCACGGTGCAACGCCGATCAGTGCGAGCGCACCGCTCCTGCGCGCTGGCCGTCACGCTCAACCGAGATCGTTCGCGGCCACTTGCGGGGTCACACGCCAGGCGGCTTGGGGAACTTGACGAAGATTTTCGTTACCTTTTCGGGATTAACGGAAGTTCGATCATTTCCGGATTCGAAATAGTTTCCGGCTTCGGTTCCATAGACATGGACACCGGTCTGACCGACGTAACCCTGGCCCACGGTGTAGCGAATATCGCCGTTGCTGTCGGCATAGGCCATGACGCTTTGGCTCCATACTCCGTCGCGATTGACGACGACCGCGCCGTCGAAGTAGTCGTCCTTGGCGTCCCGCGGGGTGGAGTCCTCGACTGCGTTGCTGGGCGGCAAGGGGGCCGGCACGGCCACGTACGCGCCCTGTGGAGTGTCCTCCGGGCTCAGTGTGCCGACCCCGAACTCACCCTTACCGCTGGCTGGGTCGAACTTGATGATGCAGACCGCGATCTGCAAGGTCGAGGCGATCTCCCGGTCCGCGGCGACGAACAGGGGCACTTGGTCTTCGTCGTCGGCCGGTGCGGCGGTGACGGTGGACGGGCCGACGGCGGTCGCGGTCATCACGGCGGCGAGCGTCATTATCAGAAGGTGGCGGCGCATCACGATCACTTCCTTTGTAGAGCAGGTGACGTGTCTCGTTGGATACCCACGTCCGGACACGGGGACCATCCCGCTCAGCGATACGCCCACTCGGGTGACCTTCCGCCCTCCTTCGCAGACGGTCCGTCGTTGCGCACCTTCGCCGAGACGTGCTCGAAATCGATCTGGATGACGCCGACCTGTGTGAGCGCGATGTCCCGGAGCACGACTCGTCCTCCGCGTGCCGCGTCGAGGTTGAGCTATCCGGTGGTCCGCTACTGATCGCCCGGCTGGGGTTCGATCCCGCCGCCAGGGGGAGGAGGTTCGAGGTCGTCGAGGTGGGGCTGATGCTCGACGGCCGGCTGCGGTGCTCGGCCGACGTGATCACCGGCGGGAACCAGTTCGGTGTCACGCTCCTGTCGTTCGCGTTCGCGGACTTTCTCGGGCTGATCGGCTCGCAGGTCGACCTCGGTGCGCAGGCCGTCGATGCGCCGGCGAAGGTTGTGGTGTTCGGCGGTGAGGCGTTCGACGCGGTCCTGGGCGGCGCCGAGGGTGTCGAGGTCGCGTCGGTGGGCTCTGGGGCGTGCGTACTCGTGGTCCTTCTCGGCGGCGTTGGCACGCACGAGGGTGCGGTGGCGCTGTTCAGGCGGTCCGGTGCGCTCGTGAAGCTGGGCCGCCCGGTCGGCGAGGTCACGGGCCTGCGCGTGCGCCTGTTCCTCCAGCTCGGTGTGCCGTCGGACCTGCTCGGACAGCTCGGTGCGGCGAGCACGGGCCAGCGGGCCGAGAGCATCGAGGGCGTGCTGGGCCTGTGCGCGGCCGGCGGCGGCGTTCTCTGCCTGCTTCAAGACCGCGTGCCAGCGCGTTTCCAACTCGTCGGCTTGATGCACCAGGTCGGCCTGCTCGCGGAGCCGGTGCAGGTGCTCGTCGAGCGCCCGCACGGCCGGACCGGTTTGGGCGTCGACCTGGATCCGCAGTTCGTCGGCCTGTCGGCGCGCTTCGCCGAGGGCACGGTCGAGGGCGGCGAGGCGCTGTTGCCCGGCCGCGAGCAGGCGGTGGAGGTGCTCGTCGTCGTGGCGGCCGTGTTCGCGTTCCGCCCAGTGCCACGCATCTCGCGCTTCGGGCTGCCGGACGTCGAGGCGGTGGCCGGCGCTTTCCGGGGCGGTCTTCGCGGGCTCGACCTGCTGTTGTGCGGCGCGCTGGAAGGCGGCGGCTGCCAATGCCGAGGGGTTGTTGACCCGCCGGCCGCTGACCTGCACCGGTGAGACCCGGCGGAGCGCGGCGTCCACGTCGACGCCGGCTTCGGCGGCCTGCTCGATGCGCTGGGCGAGCGCGCCGAACGCAGGCCCGCCGGCGACGAGGTCGACGACCTCGGGATGATCGGGCCACGCCTGATGTAGGTGTTCGAGGGCGATGCGTCGGCGGTGGCGCTCCGCGGCTGCCCGGTCGCTGCCCCGCTGCGCTTTGCCCGCCTCCCACTGGTGGGCCCCGGCGGTGCGTTTGATGAAGTAGGCGGTGAGGCGGGCCGGGTCCTCGACGTTGTCGTGGCCGACCTTGGCCAGCGGGACGCGTGCCAGCAGGGTGCGGGCGTCCAGTCCACCGACCGCTTGACGGTCGAGTTGGCGCACGACGGCGTCGAACGTGGAGCTGGTGATGACCGCTTCGGCCAGTTCGGGACGTGCGGTCCAGGTCTCGCGCATCAGGTCGGCGACCTGGTCGCGCAGCAGTTGCCATTGGTGTCGGTGTTCGGCCTGCTCACGCTTGGCGTCGACGCGGCCGTCGGCGAGGCGTTCGGCGGCGTCGCGTACAGCCCACGCGGTGAACGCCGCAGGGTCGGCGACCGCGTCGGAGGCGACGGTGCGCAGCGGCACCTGGCCCAGCACCTCACGCACATCCAGCACTGATTCCTCGGCCTCGGCCAGGCGTCGGGCCACGGTGGTGAACGCGGCTGCGGCGATGATCCTCTCCACCAGGTCTGGTTCGTGGCGCCACACCTCGCGCAGCAGGGCCGCCGCTCGGTCTCGCGATTGCTGGTCCCGTTCGGCGCGTGCCTGCTTGGCTTCGTCGCTGTGCTCGGCGCGCTCCTGGCGGCGGCGGACGGCTTCGCGTGCCGCTGCTTCGGCGTCGTGGGCGTGCTGCTCGCGGGTTTGGGCGTCGGTGAGGTCGCGGAACTCGGCGAGCCCGAGTTGGACGACGACGGGGAAGTCGTCGGGTGAGGTCTCGGTGGCGCGGGCGCGGTGGGCGAGTTTCTCCACGGCGCGTTCCATCCGCTCGGCGCGGGTGTGCGGCTCGGGTCGGTCGGTGGCTTCGAGTTCGGTGTCGAGTGCGTCGAGTGGGGCGAAGAGGTGCACGGCGCTGCGGTGGCGGCTGGTGGCGACGTGGGCTGCGGGGTTGTCGGCTCCGGCGGCGTGGAACAGCACCGTGCCGCCGGACCATTTGCCGTCGGGGCCGCGCCACTGGTCACCGACGGTGAGGCCCTCGGATTTGTGCACGGTCATGGCGTAGCCGAGGGACACTCCGCCGCGGGCGATGTACTCGGGGGTGAGCCGGCCGAGGCGAGTGGTGCGGCCGTCCGCGATGTCTTCTTGCCATTCGACGGTGAGGGTGCCGTCGTCGGCGATGTGGGTGACGACGGCGCGGTAGCCGTTGAGGATGTCGGTGTCGGCCAGCGTGCGGCGCTGCACGGCGTTGATGCGCATCAGTACGTGGTCACCGATGTGGAAGCGGATCTCGCCACCGTGTCGCAGCGCGTAGGTGCGTCCGGGTCCGAGTTCGTCGCCGGCCAGGCGCAGGGCTTGGGCGCCTTGGTTGAGCCGGTCGACCATGTCGCGGGTGGCGCTGAGCATGACCAGGCCGCGGATCTCGGTGTGCGGGTCGGGTGCTCCGGTGCGCATCCGCGCCCAGGCGGCGAGCATGGCGGCGGTGGCCTCCGAGGTGGTGTCGGTGGCGACCAGCCGGTTGTTGAGCATCCAGATCGCGAGGGATTCGCTGTAGCGGCCCTCGCGCCACATCGCGATGGCTTCGCGTTCGTCCTCGTCGCGCTGTCGCCGGTTGTCGACCAGTTCGGGGCCGTCGACGAGGCGGTGGACGTGGCCGAACAGCGAGCCCGCGCCGACGCCGCGCAGTTGGAGCTTGTCGCCGACCTCGACGATCCGGGTGCCGGTGTGGGCGGCCCGTTGGTAGAGCCGGGCCCGGTCGCGGTCGTCGGTGAGGTTGGCTTCGTCGACCACGAGCACGTCGACGCCGACGAGCACCGTGCTGTCCGGGGCCTCGACGCTGCTCAGCAGCGAGGTCAGGGTCTTGGAGGGGATGCCGGACTCGGCTTGGAGGTTGCGGGCGGCGACCGCGGCGCTGGCCGCGCCCCGCACCACGTACCCGGCTGCCTCCAGGATCGTGCGCAGGGCGCGCAGCAGGGTGGTCTTGCCGGTGCCGGGAGCACCGTTGACGGTGTCGATCATGCGGCCGTCGGTGGCCAGACGTGTCACAGCGGCGCGCTGCTCGTCGGAGAGCGGATAACCCTGGGCGGCCTCGACAGTGTCGAGGGCCATCTGGAGCAGGTCCGGGTCGGTGACGCGGACCGGTGACTGGTCAGGGTGGCTGGCCCGTGCGGCGCGCAGGATGATCGTCTCGGCGTCGACGACGTCGGTGGTGGTGAACTGCTGCGCGTTGACCATGTGCTGCGCGGCCAGGGACCGCTTCGCGCCCACCCCGTGCACCAGTTCCGCGCCTTGGGGTAGCCGGACGAAGCCGAGGTGGGCCAGGACGCGGTCGGTCATGGCCTCGATCGCCTCGGGCGACTCGTAGCCGCCGGGCATGGCGTCGGCGACGTGGCGCAGCGCGTCGGCGCGGGTGAAGCGGCGGCTGTGCGAGGTCAGCCCGACGGCCGGGTCGAGCAGCTGCCGGGCGATGGTCTCGGCGGTGACGACCGGCTCGGGTTCGGGTGGCTGACCGTCTTCGGGCAGGTGTCCGCCTGCGAGGACACGCCGCAACTGCTCGGCCGGGTCGCGTCCGGCGGCGAGTTCCTGTCCTTGCCAGATGTCCTGGAGGGTGGAGTCGGGCCTGTCCGCGTAGTTGCCGTGGGCGCGTCCCGGGGCGTGTTTGGGGCGGCGGGTCAGCCGGGCCGCGAGGTCCTGTTGGACGCGGGTCGCGGTGTCGGGATCATGTCCAAGCTGGGTGAGCAGGGAGCGGATGTCGGCGTTGCGTTTGCTGAACTGGCGCAGCGTGTCGTCGGCAATGCCGGCGATTTCCCACCGTCCGGTGCGTTCGCTGCGGCGGTAGCGCACCCCGAACCGGGTGGTCATCTGGTGCCGGATCAGCGCATGCACCATGTGCTGCACCACCGGGGCGTGCCGTACCAGGTCGCGGCCTCCGGCGGCGATGGTGCTCCACTTGCCGTCCTCCACTCCGCGGGTCATGTTGGCCAGGGTGAGGTGGACGTGCCAGTGCGGATCGCCCACGGGCATGCCCTCGACCGGGCGGGCGGTGCGTTCGATCATCGCCCAGCCGAGGAAACCGGAGCCGGGGACGGTGGCCGCTGTCTTGCCTTGGCCGTGTTTGCCGCGCATGCCGTAGGCGGTGCGCTTCTCCAACCAGTCGAAGGTGCGCAGCACCTGCTGGAGGTACATCGGTTCCGCCTGCGCGGCCAACTCCGGGGTGGCGAGAGCCAGGAAGACCGAGTCGCCCTTGGGGATGTCCACGGTGAGGTCGTAGGCGGCGTTGCCCGTGACGACCCGCCGCGGAACCCGCTTGGCGCGCGGCTTGCCGGTACGGCCGGTGGTCTGCACGACGGTGAACAGGTTCGCTGTCGCCTTGGCGAAAGCGCCAGGCTGCCACACCTCGTCCGGGGCCAGGCCCAGGGCGTCGAGGATGAGACCGGCATGGTCGGCGCGCAGACGTGCGGTTTCTCCGTCGGCCCGCCACACCCGCTCTGCGGTGGCGAACATGTCGCGCAGCTTCCGATCCGCGAGCACTTCCGAGACCGGCACCCCGGCTTGGGCGGCGATGCCGTGTACGGCGCGCACCAGCGGCGAGATCGGTAGCTTCGCGTCCTCCGGTACGGCCTTCTTCGGCTCCACCAGCACCTCGCCGGTGTGCGGATGATGGCCGGTGGCCAGGGCCCGTGCCTGAGGGAACTGGTCGCGGGTCAGCGGACTCAGCGGGGTGATACCGACCTCGCGCAGCCCCTGCCCGATCCACAGCAGCCCTTGCGGCCCGCCTTGGGGGTGTGTTGAGAGTCGTCGTTCGCGGTCGGAGCCGCTGCACGAGCCATGCTCGCCGAGTCGGTAGTCGATCTCCACCGGGTTGAACCCGATGGGCTTGACGTAGGCCACTCGATCACCTCCCCACGCGCCGCTCGGCGACCAGGAGTACGTCCTGTCGCCGTTCTGCTCTTGGCGTGGGGGCCGAGATCACCACACCGGGCATATCAGCTCGACGTGGTGATCTCGTCGATACCATAGTACAAACTCGTCGATCTTGCTGCGGATTGTTCGCAATGGGCGGTGTGATACCGACCTTTCGTCGGATGAAAAGGTATCCGACGGGCAAACGCAGTCGCACGCCCCAGGGTGCGTCACAGCAGGTCTGTGCCGCTGTGACGCGTGTTCTTTGTGCTGGAGTCGGGCCGAAGCGGCGTTTACTGTGGTGGTGCTCCCAGGGGGATGTGCGTGGAGCGGAGGTCGGGATTGTGGCTTTGTCGGCGAGGGATATCGCGCGGCAGGTGGCGGAGGAGGACAAGCGGCGGGCGCGGTTGCGCACGACGGCGATCCGGGATGTCGCGCGGGCCGTTGAGGCTGCCGAGGATGTGGAGCGCGGTAGTGACGAGCGGATCGCGGTGTTGCGGAGGCGGCATCGTGAGCGGGTCGCCGTGCTGCGTGAGCAGCTCGGGCGGGATGTCGGTGCGGAGCGGGCGAAGAAGCAGGCGGCCCGGGTGGGGTTGGCGCAGACGGTGATGGCGGCGCTGGAGGTGTTCGGCGAGGTCGAGTTGGCGCGCTACACCGGGATGTCGGATCAGATGGTGGCGTCGCTGGTGCGTGTGGCGCGTTCGGCGTCGGCCGGGGATGAGTCGGTTGAACCGGGGGAGGGCGTCGGCGACGCGGGCCGTGTCGGTGGGGATGTCACCGGTGTGGGTGTCGAGGGTGAACCGGACGTGCCGAGTGGCGTGGTGTCGCCGGACGGTGATGGTGGCGGTGGTGTTCGCGCGGTGGGTGGGGGGCAGCGCTGGGGTGCGGGCGGTGTGGGGGTTGGCGGGGGTGAGTATCCGCCGCAGGCGGGTTCGATGTCGCCGTGAGGCGGTCGGGGGTGGGTGGGTGAGGCCAGCTCTGTGGCGGGGTGGCCGGTTCGGTGGTCGCCCTCGCCGACGAACACCACGTCCACGTCGCTGACGTAG
>NZ_JBPKJK010000072.1:0-43464 GCF_051756985.1 Saccharothrix sabaoui | reverse complement strand
TACGGCGACGACGAGGGCCGCGTGCCGCCCGCCGGTGGTCCCGCGCGGGTCAGGGCGCGTGCAGCTCCTGGTCGATCAGGGCGAACAGCTCGTCGTCGGAGGACCCGGCCAGCTCGGCCACGGCCGTGGCCTCCGGGTCGAGGCGGCGCAGCAGGTCGCCCAGCCTGGTGACGACGGCCGCGCGGTCGGCGGTCGGGTCGGCCAGCACGGCGTCCACCGCGGCGTCGATCCGCTCCACGCCGGTCGCCGGTCGGTCGCCGGCCAGCAGTTCGTCCAGGTGCGCGGCCACCGCCCTCGGGGTCGGGTGGTCGAACACGAGCGTCGTGGACAGCCGCGCGCCCACCGCCGCGGCGAGCCGGGTGCGCAGTTCCAGGGCGGTCAGCGAGTCGAACCCGTCGTCCAGGAAACCGGCGTCCGGGCGGACGGCGCCGGGGTCGTCGTGCCCGAGGACGCCCGCGGCGGTGCTCTGCACCAGGTCCAGCAGCAGGGCGAGCCGGTCCTCGTCCGCGAGCCCGACCAGGTCGTCGGCCACGGACCGGGTGGGCGGGGCGGGCCGGCGGGGCGCGGCGCGCACCAGGCCGGCCACCAGCGGCGACCCGGTGTCGGCCGACCAGCCGGCGGTGTCCAGGCGGGCCGTCACGAGCAGCGGTCCCGGTGCGGCGAGGGCGGAGTCGAGCAGCGCGAGGCCGTGCGCGGCGGACATGGTCGCGAGGCCCCGCCTGCCCAGCCGGGCGACGTCGGCGGCGGACACCCCGTCCGCCATGCCGCCCGCCCCGGCCCACGGGCCCCACGCCAGGGAGGTCGCGGGCAGGCCGCGGGCCGTGCGGTGGTGGGCCAGCGCGTCGAGGAACGCGTTGGCCGCCGCGTAGGCGGACTGGCCCTGGTTGCCGAGCACGCCGACCGCCGAGGAGAACAGCACGAACGCGGCCAGGTCGGCGTCGCGGGTGAGCCGGTGCAGGTGCCAGGCGGCGTCGGCCTTGGGCCGCAGCACGGCGTCGGCGTCGGCCTCGGTCAGGCGGTCGAACGTGGCGTCGGCGAGCACGCCCGCCGCGTGCACGACGGCGGTCAGCGGGTGGGCGGCGGGGACGCCCGCCACCAGCGCGGCCAGGTCGTCCGGGTCGCCCGCGTCGCAGGCGACCACCCTGGCCTCCGCGCCCAGCGCCGCCAGGTCGGCGACCAGGTCGGCCGCACCGGGCGCGCCCGGTCCCCGCCGGCTGGTGAGCAGCAGGTGCCGGGCGCCGTGCGCGGTGACCAGGTGCCGGGCGGTGAGCGCGCCGAGCGTGCCGGTGCCGCCGGTGACCAGGACCGTGCCGGCCGGGTCGAGCGGCCGTCCCGGCGCGCCGCCGGTCGCGCGGGCCAGGCGGGGCGCCAGCACGACCCCGCGCCGCACGGCCACCTGGGGCTCGCCGGCGGCGAGGGCGGCCGACACGTGCCGGTCGCCGTGGTCGTCCACGTCGAGCAGCACGACCCGGCCGGGTTCCTCGGCCTGCACCGCGCGCACCAGGCCCCACAGCGCGGACGCCGCCAGGTCGGGCACGTCCTCCCCGGGCGCGGTGGCCACCGCGCCGGAGGTCAGCACCACCAGCGGCCGGTCCCGCACCGCCGCCGCCCGCAGCGCGCCGACCACGTCGGCCAGCACGCGCCGCGCCTCGGCGGGCACGTCGTCGCCGCGCGCGCCGCGCGTGTCGAGCACCAGTGCCGACCGGCCGGGCGGCACCGGGTCACCGGGCCGGACCAGCGCGAACGGCTCGGTGCCCGCGGTGGGCACCGGCGACCAGGCCACGACGTGCGGCCGGGCGCCACCGGCGGCGACCTGGTCGGGCGTCACGGGCACCAGGCGCAGCGACCGCGCGGACGCCACCGGCCGGCCGTCGACGTCCACGACCGCCAGCGCCACCCCGTCGGGCGACGGCGTCAGCCTGGCGCGCAGCACCGCGCCGGTCGGCCCCGCCACCCCGACGCCGGACCAGGAGAACGGCAGCGCCACGCCCTCGCCGACGCCCACCAGCGGGTGCAGGGCGGCGTCGAGCAGCACGGGGTGCAGCGCGAACCCGCCCGGCACGCCCTCGGGCAGCTCCACCTCGGCGAACAGCTCGTCGCCGTGCCGCCAGGCCGCGCGCAGCGCCCGGAAGGCGGGCCCGTAGTCGTAGCCGCGGTCCGCCAGGTCGCGGTAGAGCGCGTCCACGTCGAGCCGCTCCGCCCCGGCCGGCACGTCGACCGGTCCGGGCGCGGCCACCGGGTCCGGGGCCAGCAGGCCCTCGGCGTGCCGGACCCACTCGTCGTCGCCCGCGCGGGCGTGCACGGCCACCGGCCGCCGGCCGTCGCCGTCCGGGTCGCCCACCTCGACCTGCACCCGCACCACGCCGTCCTCCGGCAGCACCAGCGGGCGCAGCAGGGTCAGCTCCTCGACCGCCGCGCAGCCCGCGTCGGCGGCGGCGCGCAGCGCGAGGTCGAGGAACGCGGTGCCGGGCAGCAGCGGGCCGCCGAGCACGGCGTGGTCGACCAGCCAGGGGTGCGCGCGGAGCGACAGCCGCCCGGTGAGCACCGCGCCGCCGCCCGCCAGCCCGACGGAGGCGTCGAGCAGCGGGTGCCCGTCGACCGGCGCGTCGGCGCCCGCGTCCAGCCAGTGCCGGCGGCGCTGGAACGGGTAGGTCGGCAGCGCCGCGCGCGCCGCGCCCGCGCCGAACACCGCCACCGGGTCGAACCCGACGCCCGCGACCCACAGCTCGCCGAGCGCGCGGACCGCGGCCACCGCCTCGTCCTGGTCGGCCCGCGAGGCGGGCACCACCGCGGCGTCCTCGGCGGTCCGCCGCGCCTGCGCGGTCAGCGCCCCGTCCGGCCCGACCTCCAGGAAGCGACCGGCGTCCACCGAGGACAGTGCCTCGTGGAAGCGGACCGTGCCGCGCACGTGGCGCACCCAGTGGTCGGCGTCGAAGGACCGCGCCGGCTCACCGGTCACGGTGGACACGATCGGGATTTCCGGTGCGCCGAACGGGATCGCGGCGACGACCTCGCGGAACTCGTCGAGCACCGGGTCCATCAGCGGCGAGTGGAACGCGTGGCTCACCCGCAGCCGCTTCACCCGGCGCCCCGCACCCGTGAAGTGCCCGACGACCTCGTCCAGCCGCCGCGCGTCGCCCGAGACGACCACCGAGGACGGCCCGTTCACCGCCGCCACCGCCAGCCCCTCCCCCAGCAGCGGCAGGACCTCGTCCTCGGTGGCCTCCACGGCCGCCATCGCCCCGCCGCCCGGCAGCCCGTCCATCAACCGGCCGCGGGCGGCCACCAGCCGCGCCGCGTCCTCCAGCGGCACGACGCCGGCCACGTGCGCGGCGGCGATCTCCCCCACCGAGTGCCCGATCAGCCGGTCGGGGCGCACGCCCCACGACTCGAACAGCCGGAACAGGGCGGTCTGGAAGGCGAACAGCGCGCCCTGGGCGTAGACCGTGCGGTCGAGCCGGTCGGCGTCGTCCGCGACCACCTCGCGCAGCGGGCGGTCGACGTGGCCCGCCAGCGCGGCGTCCACCGCCGCCACGGCCTCGTCGAACGCCGACGCGAACACGGGGAACGCCCCGCGCAGCCCCGAGCCCATGCCGACCCGCTGCCCGCCCTGCCCCGAGAACAGGAACACCAGCCCGGCCGGGGCCGGTCCACCGACCGGGCCGCCCGTCGCGAGCGCGCGCAACCCCGCGACCAGCTCGTCCGGGGTCCGGCCGGCGACCGCGGCGCGCCGCTCGTGCACCGCCCGCGACGCCAGGGTCAGGCCCGCGTCGGCGGGCCGGTGCGCGCCGACGCGCTCGGCCAGGCGGGCGGCGAGGTCGCGCACCGCCTCGTCCGTGCGGCCGGACAGCACCAGCGGCACCACCGGGGCCACCTCGCCCGCCGGGAGCGCGGCGCCCGGCGCCTGCTCCAGCACCACGTGCGCGTTCGTCCCGCTGATCCCGAACGACGACACGCCCGCCCGGCGCGGCCGGTCCACCTCCGGCCACGGCCGGGCGCCGGTCAGCAGTTCGACCGGACCGGCCGCCCAGTCCACGTGCCGGGACGGGACGTCCAGGTGCAGGGTGCCGGGCAGGGTGCCCTCGCGCAGCGCGTGCACCATCTTGATCACGCCGGTGACGCCGGCGGCGGCCTGGGTGTGGCCGATGTTCGACTTCACCGAGCCCAGCAGCAGCGGCCGGTCGGCGGGCCGGTCGCCGTACGCCGTGATGAGGGCCCGCGCCTCGACCGGGTCGCCGAGCGCGGTGCCGGTGCCGTGCGCCTCCACCGCGTCCACGTCGGCCGGGCGCAGGCCCGCGTCGGCCAGCGCGGCGCGGACCACCCGCTCCTGGGCGGGCCCGCTGGGCGCGGTGAGGCCGTTGGACGCGCCGTCCGAGTTGACCGCCGTGCCGCGCACCAGCGCCAGCACGGGCCGGCCGAGCCGCCGCGCGTCGGACAGCCGGGCCAGCAGCACGAGGCCGACGCCCTCCGCCCACGCCGTGCCGTCCGCCCGGTCGGAGAACGGTTTGCAGCGGCCGTCCGCGGCCAGCCCGCGCTGGCGGCTGAACTCGGTGAACATGCCGGGCGACGACATCACCGCCACCCCGCCGGCCAGCGCCAGGTCGGACTCGCCGCGCCGCAGCGACTGCACCGCCAGGTGCACCGACACCAGCGACGACGAGCACGCGGTGTCCACGCTGAGCGACGGGCCCTCCAGCCCGTAGACGTAGGACAGCCGGCCGGAGGCGACGCTCGCCGTGCCGCCGGTCAGGGCGTGCCCCTCGTGGCCGCGCGGCGTGCGGTGCAGGGGCGGTCCGTAGTCGTGGGGCGTGAGGCCGACGAACACGCCGGTCCGGCTGCCGCGCAGCGATCCCGGCTCGATGCCCGCGTTCTCCAGCAGCTCCCAGGACGACTCCAGCAGCAGCCGCTGCTGGGGGTCCATGACGGCGGCCTCGCGCGGCGGCACCCCGAAGAAGTCGCCGTCGAACCGGTCGGCGTCGTGCAGGAAGCCGCCCTGCCGGGTGTAGGTGGTGCCGGGCGCGCCGCCCGGGTCGTACAGGGCGTCCAGGTCCCAGCCGCGGTTGTCCGGGAACGGCCCGATCGCGTCGACCCCGTCCAGGGCCAGCCGCCACAGCGCGTCGGGCGTGTCCGCGCCACCGGGCCACCGGCCGCTCACCGCCACGATCGCGATGGGCTCGTCCTCGACGACCCGTGCGGCCGGGGGCGGCGCGGGCGCGGGGGTGTCGCCGGAGAGGTGGCGGACCACGGCGGCGGGCGTCGGGTGCTCGAAGGTCAAGGTGGCGGGCAGGCGCAGGCCGGTGGCCTGGCCGAGCAGGTCGCGGAACTCGACCACGCCCGCCGAGTCGAACCCGAGGTCGCGGAACGGCCGGTCGAGGTCGAGCGGGTCCGGCGCGGTGCCGAGGACGACGGCGGCCGTCTGCCGCACCAGCGCCGCGAAGTCGACCCGGTCGGGCGCGGGCCCGTCCACCGCTCGCCCGACGCCGGCCGGTTCCGCGAGGTCCGGCTCCACGACGTCGGCCCGATCCGCGAGGGGCGCGGCCGGTCCGGGGGCGCCCGGCAGCCAGTGCCGCCGCCGGTCGAACGCGTAGGTCGGCAGTTCCACGCGGCGGGCGCCGGCGCGCGCGGTCGCCCGCCAGTCCACCTCGACGCCGCTCGCGTGCACGCGCCCCAGCGAGGTCAGGAACGTGCCCCGCCCGCCGTGGTCGCGGCGCAGCGTGCCGGTGACGAGGCCGTCCACGCCGGCCTCCGCCAGCAGCGCCTCGATGCCGACCCCCAGCACGGGGTGGGCGCTGACCTCGACGAACGTCCGGTGCCCGGCCTGCACCGCCCGGGACGCCGCGCCCTGGAAGTCGACGGTGCCGCGCAGGTTGCGGTACCAGTAC
The DNA here is from genome assembly GCF_051756985.1 of Saccharothrix sabaoui. Lineage (NCBI taxonomy): Bacteria > Bacillati > Actinomycetota > Actinomycetes > Pseudonocardiales > Pseudonocardiaceae > Saccharothrix > Saccharothrix sabaoui. The sequence goes on along the minus strand of NZ_JBPKJK010000072.1, from coordinate 37,582 downwards.
CCGGCGGTCAGGCCGGTGGTGTCCAGGGGGCCGGCGGTCACCGTCGAGTAGAACGGCAGCTCGGCGGCGCGCGGCCGGACGCCGGACAGCACGCCCAGCAGCTCGTCGCGGATCTCCTCCACGTGGTCGCAGTGCGAGGCGTAGTCCACCGGCACGACGCGGGCGTTGACCCCCTCGTCCCGGTAGTCCGCGACGAGCCGCTCCAGCGCGTCCCGGTCGCCGGAGACGACGGTGGACGACGGCCCGTTCACGGCGGCGACGGCGAGCGGCCCGCCCGCGACCCGGTCGCGCACCCCGGCCGCCGGCAGCGGCACGGACGCCATGCCGCCGGCCCGGGTGATGCCGGTGAGGGCCCTGCTGCGCAGCGCCACCACCGCCGCCGCGTCGGCCAGCGTCAGCGCGCCCGCGACGTGCGCGGCGGCGATCTCGCCCTGGGAGTGGCCGATCACCGCGTCCGGCCGCACGCCCGCCGAGCGCCACAGCGCGGCCAGCGACACCATGACCGCGAACAGCACCGGCTGCACCACGTCCACCCGGTCGAGCGACGGCGAGCCGGGCCGTTCCCGCAGCACGTCGAACAGCGACCAGTCCACGTGCGGGGCGAGCGCGTCGGCGCAGTCGACCAGGGAGGCGGCGAACACCGGTTCGTCGGCGAGCAGGGCGCGGGCCATGCCCGGCCACTGGGTGCCCTGACCGGGGAAGACGAACACCGTGCCGCCGGTGGTGCTCCGGCGCCGGCCGCGCACCAGGCCCGCGGCCTGGCCCCCGTCGCGCAGCGCGGCGAGCCCGTCCAGCAGGGCCTCCCGGTCGGCGCCGACCACGACGGCGCGGTGGTCGAGGTGCGGGCGGTCCACGGCGAGGGACAGGGCGACGTCGTGCGGCGGCAGGTGCTCGTGCGCGGCGACGTGGTCGTGCAGCCGCCCGGCCTGGCCGCGCAGCGCGGCGGGCGAGGCCGCCGACACCGGCCAGGCGACGGCGGTCGGGCGGCGCCGGGCGCGGAACGGCACCGGGGTGCGCGGCGGGCTCGCCACGACGACGTGGCAGTTCGTGCCGCCCATGCCGAACGCGGACACACCGGCGACCGCGGGACCGGGCAGCTCCCGGTACTCCCGCTGCACGGCGAGGCCCAGCGCGTCGAGCGGCACGTCCGGGTGGGGGCGCTCGAAGTTCAGGCTGGGCGGCAGGCCGCCGTTGGCCAGCGACAGCAGCACCTTGAGCAGGCCGGTGATGCCCGCCGCGCCCTCCAGGTGGCCGGTGTTGGTCTTCACCGAGCCCACGGCGAGCGGGGTGGCGGCGTCGCGCCCGAACACCGCGCCCAGCGCCGCCGCCTCGACCGGGTCGCCGACCCTGGTGCCGGTGCCGTGCAGCTCCACGTAGGCGACGTCGGCGGGGTCCACCCCCGCCCGGCGGTGCGCGGCGGTGATCACGGCGGCCTGGCCGCGCGCGTCCGGGGTGGTGAGCCCGTCGGTCGCGCCGTCGCTGTTCACCGCGCTGCCCAGCAGCACGCCGAGCACCCGGTCGCCGTCGGCCTCGGCCGCCGCGAGCGGTTTGAGCAGCAGGGCCACGCCGCCCTCGCCGCGCACGTAGCCGTTGGCGCGGGCGTCGAAGGTGAAGCTGCGGCCGTCCGGGGACAGCGCGCCCAGCCGTTCGACGCGGACCGTGCTGTCCGGTGCGAGGTTGAGGTGCACGCCCGCCACCAGGGCCAGCTCGGACTCGCCGCGGCGCAGGCTCTCGCACGCCAGGTGCACCGCGACCAGCGACGAGGACTGCCCGGAGTCGACGGTCAGGCTGGGGCCGTGCAGGCCGAGGGCGTGGGACAGGCGGTTGGCGAGCATCCCGCGGTTGAGGCCGGTCAGCGTGTGCCGGGTGATCGCGCCGGTGCCGCCGCGCGCCGCGAGCACCGCGTAGTCGTCGGCCATCGCGCCGACGAACACACCGGTCGCCGTGCCGCGCAGCGCGGTGGGCGGGGTGCCCGCCCGTTCGACGGCCTCCCAGCCCAGCTCCAGCACCAGCCGCTGCTGCGGGTCGAGGTCGGCGGCCTCCCTCGGGGTGATGCCGAAGAACGCCGCGTCGAACAGGTCCGCACCGGGCACCACGCCCGCCCAGCGGCCGGGTTCGACCTCGACCACCGCGCTGCGGCCCTCGGCCAGCTGCCGCCAGAACCCGGCCGGGTCGTCGGCGCCGGGCAGGCGGCAGGCCGCGCCGACGACCGCGATGGCGTCGGTCCGGGTGATCGGTGCGCTCATGTGTACCCCGTTCTCGCTCGGGAAGGGCGGGCCCGCGCCGTCGCGGCGCACGGGGCTCGCGGAGTGGCGCCCGAGCCGTTCGGCTGCCGCGTCCACTTCATCCTGGTGATCCCGGATAACCCACCGCTAACCCGCGGATAACGCGGCGCGGGTGGCGTTCCCGGGCGGTCCGGCGCGCCGGGGGACCAAATCCGCGGCGGACTTTGGTGCCGCGGCCACAGCTGTCGCGGCGGGCGCGGGACTACCGTTTCCCCACGACCGCGCGAGAAGAACGGGGACGAACGTGGGCAGGATCGACGCAACGCGTTTCCGGAACACCCTGGGGCACCTGCCGACCGGGGTCGTGGTGATCACCGCGACCGACCGGCTCGGGCTCCCGGTGGGCCTGGCGTGCAACTCGTTCACCTCGGTGTCGCTGGAGCCCCCGCTGGTGCTGTTCTGCGTGGGGCTCGGCTCGTCCACCTGGCCCGCGGTCCGGGCGGCGGGCAGGTTCCGGGTGAACGTCCTGGACCGCGGCCACGAGCACCTGAGCCGCCGGTTCGCCGCGCGCGGCGTGGACCGGTTCGCCGGCGTGCCGTGGACGCCCACCCCGTTCGGGCCGGCCCTGGAGGGGGCGGTCGCGGGCATCGGGTGCGAGGTGGCGGCGGAGCACCCCGGCGGCGACCACGTGATCGTCGTCGCCGGGGTGCTCGCGCTGGAGGTCGGCGAGTCGCCCGCCGAGCCCCTGGTGTTCCACCGCGGCCGCTACGGCTCCTTCGCCGAGTTCGACCCGGCGCGGTGAGGTGGGCCCTCAGCGCCCGCCTCGGGTGCCCGCCGGGGCGAGTGCCGCGTCGGGGCCGGGCTCGCGGTCGAGGATCGCCCGCTCCAGCTCCCGCAGCGGCGGGCTGGGTTCCAGCCCGAGCCCCTCGACGAGGGCGGCCCGGGTGCGCCGGTAGACGCCCAGGGCGTCCGACCGCCGCCCGCACCGGTAGAGCGCGAGCATGAGGTTGCCGCACGCCCGCTCGCGCAGGGGTTCGGCCTCGACCAGCGCCGCCAGGTCGCCGATGACGTCGCGGTAGCGGCGCATCGCCATGTCCGCCTCGACCCGGTGCTCCACGGCCGCGGTCCGGGCGTCGCGCAGCGCCCTCATCTCCGGCCAGTCGTAGCCGTGCTCGACGAGGTCGGCCAGCGCCGGTCCCCGCCAGCAGTCCAGCGCCGCGCTCAACGTGGCCGACGCCCGTTCCCACAGCCCGGCCGACAGCTCGGCCCGGCCCTGCTCGGACAGGGTGCGGAAGCGGGCGAGGTCCACCCGGTCGTCGTCCACGCTGAGCAGGTAGCCGGGTCCCCGCCGCAGCAGCAGCGGCGGGTCGGCACCGGGCGCGCCCGCCAGGGCGGTGCGCAGCCGGAACACCGCGTTGTGCAGCACCTGCTTGCCCGACGGCGGTGCCGCCGCCGGCCAGACCGCGTCCATCAACCTGCTCACCGGGACCATCTCGTTGCTGTACAGCAGCAGGTAGCAGAGGGTGGCGGTCCGCCGGACGCCGCCGAGCCGCACCTGCCGATCACCGTCGTGGACCCGGAGCGGGCCCAGCACCTCGAACCACATGACTCACCTCGATGGGGTGTCGCCGTGCTCGTGCGCGGGAGGGAAGTCGTGCCGGGGCGACCACCGGTCAGTCCTGCGCGCCCCAGCCGGTGTCGAGCGCGGTGCGGTTTCCACGGTTTCGATCGAACATTTCTTCTCCCAAGTACCGGTTGATTCGGTCGGGCAAAACGCCCGGGATGTACCCCCGAGGTCTTCCCGCAGCCATTTCGAGGTTAAACACGGAATCAGCCGGACTTCCACCGCGCCCCTGCGCAGGAAGCTGCACTTCATCTTCCGGAACGACTCGGGCGGTCGGCCGGGAAACGCGCCGGGAGCGGGCACGGCGGACGGCGGAACCGCCGAGGGCGGTTCCGCCGTCCCGAGCACGGGTGGGTCAGGACTCGTCGTACCGCATCTCCCGCACGGCGTAGCCCAGCTGGAAGCGGCTCGTCGCGCCGAACCGCTGCATGAGCTGGCCGATGTGCTTGCGGCAGGTGCGCACGGACAGGCCCAGCCGTCGGGCGATGGCGTCGTCCTTGGCGCCCGCCTCCAGCATCTTGACGATCTCGACCTTGAGGTCGTCGCCGATCACGTCGGGCGCCGCGCGGCGCGTGTCGAACTCCTTGGCGCCGCCCCACGCCTGCTCGAAGCAGGAGTGCAGGAACCCCACGAGGGCGGGGTCGCGGACCACCGCCGCGGCGCCGGGGCCCGCCGCCGGGGCGGGCACGAAGGCCGTGGCCTGGTCGAAGATGATGAGCCTGCCGAACAGCGCCTCGGCGGTCCGGAACTCGGCGCCCTCGGTGATGAGCTTCTCGGCGTGCTCGCGGGTGTTCGGGTCGAAGCGGGCGGTGTGCTGGTAGAGCACCCGCATCCGCACGCCACGGGCCAGCATCCGCCGGTCGCGTTCCTCGGCCTCGTGCAGCTCCTGCGCCGAGCGCGGTCCGCCCGGTTGCACGGACACCACCTCGATGGTGCAGTTCGCGGCCGCCTCACGGAGGAGCGCGAGGACCGAGACGACGTCCGGCACCACACCCCACCCGGACGCGCCGCGGATGCCGAAACGGCTCTCGCGGAATTGTTCAGCGGCATTCCTCAACTCTTCCCGGAAATGATCGAGCTCGGCTTGCCGTTCCAGCACCTCGAGTTCCGCCGACGGCAGGAGGGTGTTCACCGCGACGCTCGGGTTGCTCGGCACGTAACGTCCCGAGGCCGTTCTCCTGATCAACCTCATGGCGAGCAGGTTGGCGATCACCCGCTCGCCCTCGTCGAGGGTGCGGCCCAGTGCGCCGGCCGCCTCCGCGGCGCTGAAGTCGTCCTGGCCGAGCGCCCACCGGTAGACCTCGAAACTGCCGTCCAGCGGTTTCGGGATACCTTCCGCCCAGTCCACTGCCGTCCTCCTGGTGATCGCGCGCGCCGCTCATGCCGTGAACCCCCGGACGACCAGGAAGAGGTTGAGCCCGGACACCAGCGCGGCCGCGACCACGCCGACCGCCGTCGTCGCGCGGCGGTTCACCAGGGCTCCCATCACGTCGCGCCGCCTGCCGAGCAGCACCAGCGGGACGAGCGCGAACGGGATGCCGAAGGACAGCACCACCTGGCTGAGCACGAGGGCGCGCGTCGGGTCGACGCCGGACGCCAGCACGGCCAGCGGGGGCACCATGGTCAGCAGCCGGCGCAGCCACAGGGGTATGCGCCGGCGCAGGAAGCCCTCCATGATCACCTGACCGGAGTAGGTGCCGACGCTGGACGCGGCCAGCCCCGAGGCCAGCAGCGCCAGGGCGAACGCCAGCGCCGCGCCCGTCCCGAGCACGGCGCCGAGCCCGGCGTGCACCTCCTCCAGCGACTCGCCGACGCCGGTGCCGTGCAGCGCGTCGGCCGCCACCACCAGCATGGTGGCGTTGACCAGCGCCGCGAGGCCCAGGGCGACCGCGATGTCCACCCGGGCCGCGCGCACCAGCACCCGTCGACGGTCCACATCGGACGAGTGCAGGTGCTGGGTGAGCGCCGAGTGCAGGTAGATCACGTGCGGCATCACCGTCGCGCCGAGCATCCCGGTGGCCAGCAGCACGCTGTCCACGCCCGCGAAGCCCGGCACCAGCCCGCCCGCCAGGCCGTCGAGCGGCCCGAGCTGCAACGCCTGGTAGAGGAAGCCGGCGAGCACGACCGCCAGCATCCCGCCGATCACCGTCTCGAAGCGCCGGCGTCCCGAGGGCGCCAGCGCCAGCACCCCCGCCGAGACCACCGCCGCGATGACCGCGCCGACCAGCAGGGGCACGTCGAACAGCAGGTTCAACGCCACCGCCGCGCCGACGAACTCGGCCAGGTCGGTGGCCATGGCCACCAGTTCCGCCTGCACCCACAGCAGGCGGGTGACCGGCCGCGGGTAGTGCTCCCGGCACAGCTCCGCCAGGTTCCGGCCGGTCGCCACGCCGAGCTTGGCCGACTGGTGCTGCACGAACATCGCCAACGCGCTCGCGCTCACGATCACCCACAGCAGCAGGTAGCCGTGCGCGGCGCCCCCAGCCGTGTTGGTCGCGAAGTTGCCCGGGTCGACGTAGGCCACCGCCACCACGAACGCGGGCCCGATCGCCACCGCGGCGGACCCGATCCCGGTCCGCCCCGTTCGGCGACGCAAGGTCCAAACCATGCTCGCATCCTCTCCGCCGCGAAGTCCACGCACCGGGCGGCCAGGGGCCGGTCCGGAGCCGAGGGGAGCCTGCGCGGGCGGAAGGCGGTGCGCCCGCGACATCGGAGACGGGGAGCGCGGCGGCACGCGGCGGCCCCGACGAATCCTCTTCCGGCCGGTGGCGCACCGCTCACACCCGCGCCGACCCCCGCAGACGAACGTATTCACAGTTGAAGGAGTGCAACCAGTGTCGTCTTATCGTGGTACTGGCACCACCAGTCGCTCCAGGTAGGTCAACCGCTCGACCGTGTCGGAGGCGGGATCGGGCATGTAGAGCATGAGCCGGTGGTCCGGCCGGTCGATCGGGGTCAGGGCCACGTGCTCGAAGGCGAGGACGCCCACGACGGGGTGGCGGAACCGCAGCAGCCGCAACGGGGTCTCGACCAGTTCCTGCAACCCCCACAGGGACACGAAGCGGTCGCTGGACGCGGACAGGTCCAGCACCAGCCGCTCCAGCACCGGGTCGTCCGGGTAGCGGGCGACCTGGGCGCGCAGCTGCGCCACGAGTTCCCGGGCCAGCTCCTCCTCCTGGGGGTAGAAGTCCGTGACGCCCTCTTCGAGGAAGAACGAGTGGAAGCAGTTCTCGTGCGGCGCGGCGAGGTTGAACGCGCGCTGCGCCACCACGTTGGCGGCGACGACGTTCCAGTGGCGGTCCAGGACGTAGGCCGGGTTGGGCGACCAGCCGTCGGCCAGCAGGACCAGGTCGCGGACGTCGCGGCCGGGTGGCTCGACGTGCCGGGCCGGTGGTACCAGGCCGACCAGGTTGTAGAGGTGCGCGCGTTCGGCGTGCGACAGCTTCAGCGCCTGACTGACGGAGTCGAGGACGCGCTCGGACACGTTGATGTCCTTGCCCTGCTCCAGCAGCGTGTACCAGGACAGCCCCACGTTGGCCAGCACCGCCACCTCCTCGCGGCGCAGGCCCGGCGTGCGGCGGCGGCCGTCGACCGCGAGCCCCACGTCGGAGGGGGCGAGCCTCGCCCGGCGAGAACGGAGGAAATCGCGCAACTCGTGCCGGCGGGCGGGCGCGCTCAGCGCCGGCGAGGTTCTCTTGTCCATACTTCGAAAGTAGGACGGCCACCGACCGCGCGGCAACATCCCGGGAAGCGCGGAGGAATCACGGGATTGACGCGGAAGACGTGCCGAAGTGTGCACCAAAAGGCACCACACAAAGTCTTCACCCGGACGGACGAAAAAGAATCTTGGACACCGGGGGGACGTCACAGCGCGCACACGGAAGATGCCGCAAATGGGGCACGACTAGGCTGATCGAGCCGGTCCCCCGAGCGCCGGCCACCCACCAAAGACGCTCTGAGCAGCGAGAAAAGCCTTGTTCGACGCGGTTTACGGAGCGGAACCGAAAGACTTTCCCAACACTGAGAAAGGAGTGATCCTAATCACATCCAATTGGCGGAACAAGATCGAAGCTTTCCACCGGTGCGCCTGATGGACAGGCCGCGCGGCAGCGAATAGGCTGACCGGTGTTCGACCACGTCGACTCGGGGGATGCGGTGGTCTTGCGTGAGAATGCGGTGAAGAAGACCATGCGCCGGGAGTTCCTGCATTCACGGAGGGCACGCCTTTCCCCGAGCGACGTCGGGTTGCCGTCCAGCGGCCGGCGCGGCACCCCGGGGTTGCGGCGCGAAGAGGTGGCGGCGCTCGCCGGGGTCAGCGCGTCCTGGTACACGTGGCTGGAGCAGGGCCGCGACATCAAGGTCTCCGACGCGGTGCTCGACGCGGTCAGCGAGGCGCTGCGGCTCAGCCCGGCCGAGCGCGCGCACCTGTACCGGCTGGCCGACCGCACCCCGCCGCCGCACGCCGCCCCGACCGGCCTCCAGGCGGCCGGGCTGGCCCGGTTGGCGCACGGCTGGCGCACCGGACCGGCCTACGTGCTGGGCCGCCTCTGGGCGGTCGAGGCGGCGAACGCCGAGGCGCGCGACACCCTGGGCGTGCGGGTCGGCCGCAACCGCCTGGTCGACTTCTTCACCGACGCCGCGTTCGGCGAGCGGCACCACCGCTGGCTCGACACCGCCGAACTGCTGCTCGGCGCGTTCCGGGTGCAGGCGGCCCGCTTCCCCGGCGACCCGGGGGTGGCCGCCCTCGTGCGCGAGCTGTCCGCCACCAGCCCGGTGTTCCGCGAGCTGTGGCGCGAGCAGCACATCACCGACGGCGCGTGCGCGGTGGTCGAGGTCCGGCGGGCGGACGGCGCGCACACCCGGCTGCGGCGGGCCGTGCTCGGCGCGGACGAGCGCGGCGACGCCTGCCTGGTCGTGTACTCCCCCGCCGACGCGTGAGGCGGGCGGACGGGCCCTCGCCGAGGACCCGTCCGCCGGGGCTCACTCCGCGATCTTCGTCCGGTACGACCAGGTGAACACCGGGAGGTGCTCCCCGTCCACCAGCCTGCTCTCCTCGCTGCGCGTGAAGTGCTCGTGGCCCGAGGCGTGCGGGACGCGGACCTTCGCGTCGAGCCCGTCCACCAGCTCGACGACCTCGCCGTCGAACGTCCGGGGCCCGCCGGTCAGCACTGCCTTCCTGCTCTGCACGATGTCCACCTTTCGCCGGGCCCGCCTCGGCGGGCCGCCCGGTGTGCGCGAATCCACTGTGTGCCGGCAGGGCCGGGGAACGGCCCCGCGGAGGTGCTCGGGAACCTGCACGCGACGAGCCTCAGCGGCCCGGCGGCGGCGGGAAGTAGCCGCTGCGCACGAAGAACCCCAGGTAGGTGTCCAGCAGCTCGCGGGTCACCCGCGGGCAGCCGACGGAGGTGCCCGCCAGCGCCGCGTCGAGCTTCTTGGTGTCGATGTCGGGGTAGCCGCCGCCCACCGCGAACGCGGTCTCGAACACGTCGAGCAGCGGGGTGAGCGCGTTCGCCGGGTCGCGGCGGACCAGCCGCACCCACTCCTCCCTCGGCAGCTCGGCGATGTCGTAGCCCGACTCCCGCAGCCGGTCGACGACCTGGCCGAAGGTCAGCGCGTCCTCGTTGGACACGTTGTAGGTCTCGCCGACGCTCTCCGGCCTGCCGAGCAGCGCGACGACCGCGCGGCTGACGAAGTCCACGGGCGTGGGGTGGAAGGCGAGGGCGGCGCCGGCCGGTGCCGCCCCGGCCTGGAGCATCCCGCGGACGCTCAGCCAGACGAAGTCCTGCGTCTGGCAGGTGCCGCGCTCGTGGTCGCCGGAGACCGAGTCCACCCGGTACACCGAGACCGGGACGCCGCGCTCCCTGGCCAGCTCGATCATCCCCTCCGCGACCCACTTGGACCGGCGGTAGCCGTTGGACAGGGCCTCCGGCGGGCCGATGGGGTCCGACTCGGTGACGGGCGCGCCGCCGGGCAGCTGGCCGTAGACGCCGGTGGACGACACGTAGTGCACCGGCACCGTGCGGTGCCGGGCGGCCAGCCGGAGGACCTCCTCGGTGCCGCGCACGTTGACCGGCTTCAGCTCCGGGTACGGGTAGATCCAGTTGACGTTCGCGCCCGCGTGCACCACCACGTCCGCGGTGCGGGCCAGCTCGTCGAAGACGCCCTCGGCGAGGCCCAGGCCCGGTCGGCCGAGGTCGCCGCGGACGACGCGGACCCGGTCGTCCAGCTCGACGCCGGTGTCGTACTGGACGACCGCCCGGCGCAGCCGGTCCTCGGCCTCCCGGTCGTCGGCGCCGCGCACCAGGCAGTGCACCCGGGCCCCGGTGTGCCGCAGCAGGTCGCGCAGCAGGAACGACCCGAGGAAACCGGTCGCCCCGGTGAGCAGCACGTGCCGGGGGTCGGCGGTGCGGTGCGGCGACGTCGCCGCGGTGATGTCCGGCGCCAGGACGACCTCGCCCGCGAAGTCGACGCCCGCGGTGTCCGCCGCCGGCTCGCCGAGCAGGTCGGCGAGCAGCCGCTCGACCAGGGCGTCCGGCGTGCGGTGGTCGAACACCGCGGTGGCCGGGAGCTGCACGGGCACCGCCTTGGCCAGGCGGTTGCGCAGGTCCACGGCGGTCAGCGAGTCGAAGCCCGCCTCCTGGAACACCTGGTCGGCGGTCAGTCGCTCGTCCCGGCCCAGCACCGCCGTGGCGTGGTCCAGCACGACGTCGCGCAGCAGGGCGCGGCGGTCGGCGTCGCCCAGCGCGGACAGCCGGTCCAGCAGCGCGCCACCGCCGACCACCCCCGCCGCGGCCGACCCCGGCCTGACCCGGGTGCGGGTCAGGCCGCGCATCAGCACGGGCTGCGCGGGGTGGGTGCGGGTGGCGGACAGGTCCACCGGCATGCCGATCACCGCGGGTTCCGGCTGCGCGGCGGCGGCGTCCAGCACGGCCATGCCCAGCTCGACGGGGAGCAGCAGCAGACCTTCCTTGGCCATGCGCTGGAGGTGCACCTCGGTCAGGTGCCCGGTCATGGCGCTGGTGCCCTCCCACAGGCCCCAGGCCACGGACACCGCGGGCAGGCCCCGCGCGGCGCGGCGCGCGGCCAGGGCGTCCATGAAGCTGTTGGCCGCGGCGTAGTTCGCCTGCCCCGGCGTCCCCATCACGCCGCTCACCGAGGAGAACAGCACGAACGCGGACAGGTCCAGGTGCTCGGTCAGCTCGTGCAGGTGCCAGGCGGCGTCCACCTTGGGCCGCAGCACCGCGTCCAGGTCGTCGGCGGTCAGCGAGGTGAGCAGGCCGTCCGCCAGCACGCCCGCGGTGTGCACGACGGCGGTCAGCGGGTGGGCGTCCGGGACGCCGGCCAGCAGGTCGCGCACGGCCTCCCGCCGGTCGACGTCGCAGGCGGCCACGGTGACCCGGGCGCCGGCGGCCTCCAGTTCGGCGACCAGCTCGGCGGCGCCCGTCGCCGCCGGGCCGCGCCGACCGGCCAGCAGCAGGTGCCGGACCCCGTGCCGGGTGACCAGGTGCCGGGCCACGGTCGCGCCCAGCGCGCCCGTGCCGCCGGTGATGAGCACGGTGCCGTCCGACCGCCAGGTGGCGGCCGGGGAGGCCGGCAGCGGCAGTCGGGCCATCCGGGGCACCAGCACGCGGTCGGCCCGCAGCGCGAACTGGGGTTCGCCGACGGCCAGGGCGGCGGCGAGCACCCGGTCGACGTCCGGTTCGCGGCCGGGCTCGGTGTCCACCAGCACGACCCGGTCCGGGTGTTCGGACTGCGCGGACCGCACCAGCCCGCACAGCGCCGCACCCGCGAGGTCCGCCTCCTCGCCGGGGGCGGTGGCGACCGCGCCCTCGGTGAGCACGACCAGCCTGGTGCCGGCGAGCCCCGGTTCCGCCAGCAGGTCGCGCAGTTCGACCAGGGCGCGGTGGAGCACGGCGTGGGCGGACCCGACCGGGTCGTCCGGCGACCCGGCGGGGTACGGGCCGACGAGCAGCACCTCCGGCGGGTCGTCGAGGGCGCCGGGGTCCGTCGCCCGCGCCCAGCCGGGCCGCCGGGCCGGGGTGGGCAGCGCGGTGGGCACCCAGGTCACCCGGAACACCGCGTCGCGCTCCGGCCCGCGGGCCGCGGTGGCCGGCGCGGTGCCGATCTCGTCGACGGTGAGCACGGGCTGCCCGGCGGGGTCGGTGGCCCGCAGCGCCCACGCGTGCTCACCGGTCGCGGTGAGGCGCACCCGCAGGCCGGACGCGACGGACGCGTGCAGCCGGACGCCCCGCCAGCGGCGCGGCACCAGCGCGCCCCCGCCGGGTCGCGGGCGCAGCGCGGCGTGCAGGAGCAGCGGGTGGACGGCGAACCCGGCGACCGCGCCGAGGTGCTCGGCGGGCAGGGCCAGCTCCGCGAACAGCTCGTCCCCGCGGCGCAGCACGGCGGTCACGCCCAGCGCGGCCGACTCCGCGTCGACCTCCTCGGCGACCGCGCCGGCCGGTGGCCAGTCGGCGTCGGGCGGTTCGGCCAGCGCCACCTGCCTGGCCAGCGTGCCGTCGGCCACCAGCACCCACGCGCCGTCCACGGTGTCCTCGCGGGCGTGGACGGTGAACCGGCGCTCGCCGAGCTCCCCCGGCGGTTCCACGGCCAGCCGCACCCCGGTGGCGGACCGCGCGGCCGGCCGGATCGGGCTGTGCAGGACGAGGTCCCGGACCACGTCGCAGTCGGTCTGGTCGGCGGCGTGCAGGGCCAGGTCGGCCACGACCGCGTCGGCCACGTCGGGCACGTCGGCCAGCCACGGGTGCGCGGAGGTGGACAGCCGCCCGGTGAACAGCACCCCGGCCCCGTCCGGGTGCTGCGCGAGCGAGCCGAGCAGCGCGTGCCCGGCCGGGACGAGGCCGAGGTCGCCCGCCTCGGCCGGGGACCCGGCCGGCAGCCAGTACCGGCGTCGCTGGAACGGGTAGGTGGGCAGGTCCACCGCGGCCGCGGAACCGCCGAACACCGCGGACCAGTCCGGGGTGGCGCCGGCCTCGTACAGGCTGCCCAGCGCGCCCAAGGCGGTGCGCGGCTCGTCCTGGTCGGGCCGCAGCGCCGGCACCACCAGGTGCCGGTCGCGCGGCGAGTCGTCCAGGACGCGCTGGGCCTGCGCGGACAGCGTGCCGTCCGGGCCGAGTTCGACCAGCGCCGTCACGCCCGCCGCGTCCAGCGCGGTCACCGCGTCCAGGAACCGGACGGCGTGCCGGGCGTGCCGGACCCAGTAGTCCGGGTCGGCCATGTCGTCCTCGACCGGGCGGCCGGTCACCGTGGACAGGATCGGGATGTCCGGTTCGCCGAAGGACAGCGTGCCGAGCACCTCGCGGAACCTGTCCAGCACCGGCGTCATCAGCGGCGAGTGGAACGCGTGGCTCACCCGCAGCGCCTTGGTCCGACGTCCCTGGGCGGCGAACCGGACCGCCGCCGCCTCGACGGCCTCCCGGTTGCCGGACAGGACGACCGAGCGGGGTCCGTTGACCGCCGCGAGGCCCACCTCGTCGTCCAGCAGGGGCAACACTTCGTCCTCGGTGGCCTCGACGGCGATCATCGCGCCACCCTCCGGCAGGGCCGCCATCAACCTGCCCCGTGCCGTGACCAGTCGCGCCGCGTCCTTGAGGGAGAAGACACCGGCGACGTGCGCCGCCGCGATCTCGCCCACCGAGTGCCCGACCAACCAGTCCGGCCTGAGCCCCCAGGACTCGTAGAGCCGGAACAACGCCGTCTGCACCACGAACAACCCGGCCTGCGCGTAATCCGTGCGGTCCAACAACTCCGGGCGCCCGGCCAACACCTCCCGCACCGACGGGGACACACCGTCCTCCACCGCGTCCAACGCCGCGTCCCACGCCGCCGCGAACACCGGGTACGCCGCGTACAACCCCTGCCCCATGCCGACCCGCTGCCCGCCCTGACCCGAGAACAGGTAGGCCAAGCCGCCGGGACGCGCAGACACGCCCTCACCGCTCTCGGCGAACTCCTCCAGCCCCGCCACCAACTCCTCCCGATCCGCACCGACCACAGCGGCCCGCAACGGGAACGCCGTGCGCGTCGTGGCCAGGGAGAAACCGACATCCACCGGCGGCACGTCCGGACGCTCACGCAGGAACGCGGCGATCCGCTCCGCCTGCGCCCGCAACGCCGGTGCGGTCCGCGCGGACAGCACCAGGGGCGTCACCGCGATGGACGGCGCGCTCCGCTCCTCCGCCGGTTCCACCTCCTGTTCGACGATCACGTGGGCGTTGGTGCCGCTGATCCCGAACGACGACACCCCCGCCCGACGAGGACGACCCACCTCAGGCCACGGCCGCGACTCCGACAACAACCGCACCGCACCCGACTCCCAATCCACCTCCGAACTCGGCCGATCCACGTGCAACGTCCTCGGCAACACACCGTGCCGCATCGCCTGCACCACCTTGATCACACCCGCCACACCCGCCGCGGCCTGCGTATGACCGAAATTCGACTTCACCGACCCCAACCACAACGGACCACCACCGGAACGCCGCCCATAAGTCGCCAACAACGCCTGCGCCTCAATCGGATCACCCAACGTCGTACCCGTCCCGTGACCCTCCACCAAGTCCACGTCCTCCGGGCGCAGCCCCGAGGCGGCCAGCGCCTGGTTGATCACCCGCTCCTGCGCGGGGCCGTTGGGCGCGGTCATGCCGTTGCTCGCGCCGTCCTGGTTCACCGCGCTGCCCCGGATCACCGCCAGCACCGGGTGGCCGAGCCGGCGCGCGTCGGACAGCCGGGCCAGCAGCAGCAGGCCCACGCCCTCCGACCAGCCGGTGCCGTCGGCGGTGTCGGCGAAGGACTTGCACCGGCCGTCCGGGGCCAGGTTGCCCTGCGCGCTGAACTCCAGCCAGCCGTCCAGGCTGCCGGTGACGGAGGCCCCGCCGGCCAGCGCGAGGGAGCACTCCCCGCTCCGCAGCGCCTGCGCCGCCAGGTGCATCGCCACCAACGACGACGAGCACGCGGTGTCGACGGTGACCGCCGGCCCCTCCAGCCCGAGGGTGTAGGCGATGCGGCCGGAGGCGACGCTGCCGATCACGCCGGTCGCCAGGTAGCCGGCGTACTCCTCCTGGTCCAGGGACTGGTTGTAGGTCTGGGCGGCGATACCGGTGAACACACCGGTCTTGGTGCCGCTCAACGAGCGCGGGTCGATGCCGGCGTGCTCCACCGCCTCCCAGGCGACCTCCAGCAGCAGGCGGTGCTGCGGGTCCATGACGGTGGCCTCGCGGGGCGAGATCCGGAAGAAGTCGGCGTCGAACTCGGCCGCGTCGTGCAGGAAGCCGCCGTGCCTGGTGTAGGTCTTGCCGGGCTTGCCGGGCTGCGGGTCGTACCGCCCGGCGACGTCCCAGCCCCGGTCGGCGGGGAACTCGGTGATCGCGTCCCGTTCGTCCGCCACCAGCCGCCACAGCTGCTCGGGCCCGGCGACCCCGCCGGGGAACCGGCAGCCCATGCCGATGATCGCGATCGGCTCGCGTTGCGCGCTCTCCAGTTCGGACAGGCGTTCACGGGTGCGCCGCAGGTCCGCGGTCACCCACTTGAGGTACTCGACGGCCTTGTTGTCGTCGGACACCGGCTCGTCCTCCTTCGGGCTGGCTTGGTCAGCGGGTCGCTCGGCCGAGCTGGTTGTCGATGAAGTCGAAGATCTCCTCGGTCGAGGCGGTCGCCAGCTCACCGGGCACGGCCCGCTCGCCGGTCAGCGCCGTGAGCAGGTCCCGCAGCCGGTCGGCGATGGCGACGCGGTCGTCCGGGTCCAGGTCGGCCCGGGTGAGCCGGCCCTCCCACTCGTCGAGCCCGGTCCGCAGCCCGGTCAGCGGGTCGTCGTCCGGCACGAGCAGCGTCCGCAGGTGCGCGGCGACCGCTCGGGGCGTGGGGTGGTCGAACACGGTGGTGGCGGGCAGCCGCACGCCGGTGCGGGCACCGAGCAGGTTGCGCAGCTCCACCGCAGTCACCGAGTCGAAGCCGAGGTCCTGGAACGGGAAGTCCGGGTCGACGTCGGCGATCCCGTCGTGGTCCAGCACGGCCGCCACGTGCTCCCGCACCAGGTCGAGCACCAGTTCCTGCTGCTCGGCCGGCGGCAGCCCGGTGAGGCGGTCCGCCAGGGTCGCCGGGTCCGCCGGGTCCGGCGGGGTGGCCGCCGGGTCCGGTCCGGGCGCGGGGGTGTCGCGCCGGGCGCTCCGGGGCGCGGAGCCGTCCGCCGGCACCGGCGTCCCGTCGACGTCCAGCCAGAACCGCCGTCCCCGGAAGGCGTAGGTGGGCAGCGGGACCGCGACGGCGTCCTCCCCGAAGACCGCGCGCCAGCGCGGGGCGACCCCGGCGGAGTGCAGCGCGCCCAGGGCGGTGAGCGCGGTGCGCGCCTCGTCCTTGCCGGCGCGCAGCGCGGCGGTGAGCACGTGGTCGCCGCCGTCGAGGACGCGTTCCGCCTGCGTGGCCAGCACGGTGTCCGGGCCGATCTCCAGGAACTTCGTGCCGCCCGCGACGTCCACCGCGCGCACCGCGTCGGCGAAGCGGACGGTGTCCCGGACGTGCCGGACCCAGTACTCCGGGTCGGACATGTCGCCGTCGACCGGCTGCCCGGTCACCGTGGACAGGATCGGGATGGCCGGTTTCCCGAAGGACAGCGTGCCGAGCACCTCGCGGAACTCGTCCAGCACCGGCGTCATGAGCGGCGAGTGGAACGCGTGGCTCACCCGCAGCCGCTTCACCCGGCGGCCGGTGAACCGACCGGCGACGGCCGACACCCGCTCCTCGCTGCCGGACAGGACGACCGAGCGGGGTCCGTTGACCGCCGCGAGCCCCACCTCGTCGTCCAGCAGGGGCAACACTTCGTCCTCGGTGGCCTCGACGGCGATCATCGCGCCACCCTCCGGCAGGGCCGCCATCAACCTGCCCCGTACCGCGACCAGTCGCGCCGCGTCCTTGAGGGAGAAGACACCGGCGACGTGCGCCGCCGCGATCTCCCCCACCGAATGACCCACCAACCAGTCCGGCCTGAGCCCCCACGACTCGTAGAGCCGGAACAACGCCGTCTGCACCACGAACAACCCGGCCTGCGCGTAATCCGTGCGGTCCAACAACTCCGGGCGCCCGGCCAACACCTCCCGCACCGACGGGGACACACCGTCCTCCACCGCGTCCAACGCCGCGTCCCACGCCGCCGCGAACACCGGGTACGCCGCGTACAACCCCTGCCCCATCCCGACCCGCTGACCACCCTGACCCGAGAACAGGTAGGCCAGACCACCGGGGCGCGGGGTGGTCGGGGTGATGTCGGCGAGGCGGTCCGCCAGCTCGTCGACGTCCTCGCCGACCACGAACGCCCGCCGGTCGAACGGGGTGCGCGTGGTGGCCAGCGACCAGCCGGTGTCCGCCGGTCGCCGGTCCGGGTGCCGACGCGCGTGCTCCGCCAACCGGGCGGCCTGGGCGCGCAGCGCGTCGTCGTCGCGGGCCGACAGCACCCACAGCACCGGACCGCGCCGCTCCTCGGCGGTCGTGGTGGTGGGCGCGGGCTCGTCCGGCGCCTGCTCCAGGATGAGGTGCGCGTTGGTGCCGCTGATCCCGAAGGCGGAGACGCCGGCCCGGCGCGGGCGGCCCGTCTCGGGCCACTCGCGGTTCTCGGTGAGCAGGGCGACCTCGCCGGTGCCCCAGTCGACCTGCGGGGTGGGCTCGTCCGCGTGCAGGGTCTTGGGCAGCACGCCGTGCCGCATGGCCTGCACCACCTTGATGACGCCCGCGACCCCGGCCGCGGCCTGGGTGTGGCCGATGTTGGACTTGACCGCGCCCAGCCACAGCGGGCGGTCGGCGGGGCGCTGCCCGTAGGTGGCCAGCAGCGCCTGCGCCTCGATCGGGTCGCCGAGCGTGGTGCCGGTGCCGTGCGCCTCCACCGCGTCCACGTCCTCCGGCCGCAGCCCGGCGACGGCCAGCGCCTGGCTGATCACCCGCTCCTGCGCGGGACCGTTGGGCGCGGTCAGGCCGTTGCTCGCGCCGTCCTGGTTCACCGCGCTGCCCCGGATCACCGCCAGCACCGGGTGGCCGTTGCGCCGCGCGTCGGACAGCCGCTCCAGCAGCAGGAACCCGACGCCCTCGGCGAACCCGGTCCCGTCCGCACCGGCGCCGAACGCCTTGCACCGGCCGTCCGGGGACAGCCCGCGCTGCCGGCTGAACCCGGTGAACAGGCCGGGCGTGCCCATGACGGTGGCGCCGCCGGCGATGGCCAGCCCGCACTCCCCCGCGCGCAGGGACTGCGCCGCCACGTGCATCGCGGTCAGCGAGGAGGAGCACGCGGTGTCCAGCGTCAGGGCCGGGCCCTCCAGCCCGAGCGCGTAGGCGATGCGGCCGGAGGCGATGCTGGCGGCCCCGCCGGTGAGGAAGTGGGTCTCGTGCTGGTCGGCGATCACGTCCGACCGGGGGCCGTACTCCTGCCGGATCAGGCCGACGAACACGCCCGTGCGGCTGCCGCGCAGGTCGGCGGGGTCGAGGCCGCCCGCCTCCAGCACCTCCCAGGCCGACTCCAGGAGCACCCGCTGCTGCGGGTCCATGATCGCCGCCTCGCGGGGGCTGATGCCGAAGAAGTCGCTGTCGAAGGTGGCGGCGTCGTGCAGGAAGCCGCCGGTGCGGGCGTAGGTGCTGCGCGGGCGTTCGCCGGTGGGGTCGTACAGGCCGTCGACGTCCCAGCCCCGGTCGGTGGGGAACTCGCCGATGGCGTCGACCCCCTCGACCACCAGCCGCCACAGGTCGTCCGGGTTGCGCACGCCGCCGGGGTAGCGGCAGGCCATGCCCACGATGGCGATGGGTTCGTCCGCGGCGGCCACCGCCGTCACCGGTGCCGCGGCGGCCCGCCCGCCCAGCAGGGCGGTGCGCAGGTGGTCGGCCAGGGCCACCGGGGTCGGGTAGTCGAAGGCGAGCGTGGCGCGCAGGCGCAGGCCGGTGGCCCCGTTGAGGCGGTTGCGCAGCTCGACGGCGGTCAGCGAGTCGAAGCCCAGCTCCCCGAACGCCTGGTCGGCCCGGATGGCCGCCGGGTCGGCGTGGCCGAGGACCGTGCCGACGTGCTCGGTGACCACGCGGAGCAGCAGGTCGCGCTGCTCCGCCTCGGGCAGCCGGGCGATCCGCTCGGCCAGGGCGCTCCCGCCGGGTCCGCGCCCCGCGGCGGTCCGCCGGGTGGTGCCGCGCACCAGGCCGCGCAGCAGGGCGGGCACGTCCGGCCGGGCCCGGAGCGCGACGAGGTCCACCGGCACGGCCGCGAGCGCGGGCACGTCGCCCGGCAGCGCCGCGTCGAGCATGGTCATGCCCTGCGCGGCGGTGACGGGCCGCAGGCCGTCCCTGGCCATCCGGGCGTGGTCGGCCGCCGACAGGGCCTCGACCATCCCCTCGGCGACGTCCCACAGCCCCCACGCCAGCGACAGGCCGGGCAGCCCCAGGCCGGCGCGGTGCTCGGCGAGGGCGTCCAGGAAGGAGTTGGCGGCGGCGTAGTTGGCCATGCCGGGGTTGCCCATCGCGCCGGCCGTCGAGGAGTACAGCACGAAGGCGGCCAGGTCGTGGCCCTCCGTCAGCTCGTGCAGGTGCCAGGCGGCGTCGGCCTTGGTCCGGAGGACGCCGGTCAGCTGGTCCTCGGTCATCGCGGTGACCAGCGCGTTGTCGCCCACGCCCGCGACGTGCACGACCGCCGTGAGGGGGTGCTCGGCGGGGATGCCCGCCAGCAGCCCGGCCACGGCCCGCCGGTCGGTGACGTCGCAGGAGGCCACGGTGACCTCCGCGCCGAGCGCCGTCAGCTCCGCCACCAGCTCCGCCGCGCCGGGTGCGGCGGCACCGCGGCGGCTGGTCAGCAGCAGGTGCCCGACGCCGTGCCCGGTCACCAGGTGGCGGGCCGTGATGGCGCCCAGCGCCCCGGTGCCGCCGGTCACCAGCACGGTGCCGGTCGGGTCGAGGGTCCGGCGGGCGTCCCGGTCGGCGGGCGGGCCCTGCGCGACCAGCCTGGGGACGAGCACGGCGCCCTCCCGCACGGCCACCTGCGGCTCGTCCAGCGCCAGGGCGGTGGCCACCGCGTCGGCCAGCTCCACGGTCGCGCCCGGCGCGGTGTCCACCAGGACCAGGCGGTCGGGGTGCTCGGTGCGCGCGGTGCGCACCAGGCCCGCGACGGCGGCGGCGGCCGGGTCCACGGCCTCCCCGGGTCGCACGGCCGCGGCGCGCTCGGTGCGCACCACGACGAGCCCGTCCCCGGCGAGCAGTTCCCGCAGCGCCGCCAGGGTCTCGCGGGTCGCGGCGTGGGCGGCGGTCAGCGGGTTGCCGGTGGTGTCAGGGGTGAGCACGGTGTGCCCGCCGATCGGCGCGGTGCTCACGGGCACCGGGGACCAGGTCGTCCGGAACAGCGACGGGTGGGCGGACGCCGCGCTGGGCGCGGTCAGCCGGTCCGCCGTCACGGGGCGCGTGGTCAGCGCCTCCACCGTGCACACCGGGGCGCCGGTCGGGTCCGCGACGTGCAGCCGCACGCCGTCCGCGCCCCGCGGGGTCAGCCGGACGCGCAGCGCGGTGGCGCCGGTGGCGTGCAGCCGGGCGCCCGACCAGGCGAAGGCCAGCGCGGCCTGCCCGGCACCCAGGTTGTCGTGCGCGTACAGGTGCAGCGCGGCGTCGAGCAGCGCGGGGTGGATGCCGAAGCCCTCGGTGGGCGCGGCGGGCAGCTCCAGTTCGGCGTACAGCTCCTCGCCCCGCCGCCAGCCGGCGACCAGGCACCGGAACAGCGGGCCGTAGTCCAGGCCGTGGTCGGCGAGGTCCGGGTAGACCGCGCCGACGTCGAGGGGTTCGGCCCCCGGCGGCGGCCAGGCCGCGAGGTCGTCGTCGGGTGGGGCGGTGCCGGGGCCGAGCACCGCGGTGGCGTGCCGCGTCCACGGGGTGTCCGGGACGTCCGGTCGCGAGTGGACGGTCAGCGACCAGCCGTCGTCGTCGCCGGGGGTGGCCACGAGCTGGAGCTGGAGCGCGCCGTCCACGGGCAGCACCAGGGGCGATTCGGTGATCAGCTCCTCCACGGCCGGTGAGCCGAGCTGGTCGCCGACGTGGAGGGCCAGGTCGATCAGCGCCGAGCCGGGCAGGACCACCCCGCCGAGCACGGTGTGGTCGGCCAGCCAGGGCTGGGACGCCGGGCTGATCCGGCCGGTGAACACCGCGCCGTCGCCCTCGGCGGGCCGCAGCACGCCGCTGAGCAGCGGGTGCCCGGCGGGTGCGAGGCCCAGGTCGGCGGGGTCGGCGGGCCGGGTGCCGGTGAGCCAGTGGCGCTGCCGCTGGAAGGCGTAGGTGGGCAGCTCCACGGTGGTCGCCGGGCCGAGCAGCGCCGACCAGTCCGGGGTGACGCCGCGGGTGTGCGCCCGGCCGACGGCGGTGAGCCACTGGCGCTGGTCGCCGTGGTCGCGGCGCAGGGTGCCCAGCGCGGCCACCGGGGCGTCCGCCAGGGTGTCCTCGATGGCGGCCACCAACACCGGGTGGGCGCTCACCTCGATGAACACCGCGGGTCCGAGCGCGTCGGCGACGGCCCGGGTGGTGTCGGCGAACAGCACGGGCCGCCGCAGGTTGCGGTACCAGTACCCGGCGTCCAGCCCGGCCGTGTCGGTGAGCGCGCCGGTCACCGTGGAGTACAGCGGCACCCCGCCCGAGCGGGGGGTGATCCCCGCCAACTGCTCCAGCAGCCGCGTCTCGACCGACTCGACCTGCGAGCTGTGGGAGGCGTAGTCCACGGCCAGCAGCCGGTGCCGGGTGCCGCGCTCGGCGCACCGCGCGGCGAGCACGGCGAGGTCGTCGGGCGCCCCGGCCACCACGACCGAGGTCGGCCCGTTGACGACCGCGACCTCGGCCAGTCCCCCGGCCAGTTCGGCGGCCTCCGCCGGGGAGAGGGCCAGGGACAGCATGCCGCCCTTGCCGCTGAGGTCCTCGGCGATGGCCTTGGCGCGCAGGGCGACCACGCGGGCGGCGTCGGCGAGCGACAGGCCGCCGGCCACGACGGCCGCCGCGATCTCGCCCTGCGAATGACCCACCACCGCCGACGGCTCCACACCCACCGAACGCCACAACGCCGCCAACGCCACCATCACCGCGAACGACACCGGCTGCACCACATCCACCCGGTCCAACCCCGGCGCACCCGGCACACACCGCACCACATCCACCACAGACCAACCCACGAAGGACGACAACGCCGCATCACACTCGACCAACGCGTCCCGGAACACCGGCAACCCCAACAACCCCGCCGCCATCCCCACCCACTGCGCCCCCTGACCCGGGAACACGAACACCACGTCGGGGTCCGCGCCCACGGTCCGCGCGGTGTCCTCGGCGGTCACCGCGCGGAGCCTGCCGATCAGCTCCGCGGTGTCCCGGCCGACCACCGCCGCGCGCACCCCGAGGTGGGCGCGGGTGGTGGCGAGGGAGTGGGCGACGTCGGCCGGGTGCTCGCCCGGGCGGCCCGCCAGGTGCTCGGCGAGCTTGGCGACCTGGGCGAGCACCGCCTCCCCGGTCCGCCCGGACACCACCCACGGCACGAGGTCGGGCAGGTCGCGGGGGCCGACCGGGTCCGGTTCGGGCGCCTGCTCGACGACCACGTGCGCGTTGGTGCCGCTGATGCCGAACGACGACACCCCGGCCCGACGCGGCCGACCCACCTCCGGCCACGGCCGCGACCCGGTCAGCAGCTCCACGCCGCCGGCCGACCAGTCCACCCGGCGGGTCGGCTCGTCCACGTGCAGCGTGCCGGGCAGCACGCCGTGGCGCATGGCCTGCACCACCTTGATCACCCCGGCCACGCCCGCCGCCGCCTGGGTGTGCCCGAGGTTGGACTTCACCGACCCGAGCCACAGCGGGCGGTCGGCGGGCCGACCGCGACCGTAGGTCGCCAACAACGCCTGCGCCTCGATCGGATCACCCAACGGCGTACCCGTACCGTGCGCCTCCACCACGTCCACATCGGACACCGACAACCCCGCCGACGCCAACGCACCCAGGATCACCCGCTGCTGCGACGGCCCGTTCGGCGCGGTGAGGCCGTTGCTGGCGCCGTCCTGGTTGACCGCGCTGCCCCGGACCACGGCCAGGACGCGCCGCCCGTTGCGCCGGGCGTCCGACAGCCGCTCCAGCGCGAGCAGGCCGACGCCCTCCGACCAGCCGGTGCCGTCCGCCGCGTCCGCGAACGCCTTGCACCGCCCGTCCGGGGCCAGTCCCCGCTGCCTGCTGAACTCCAGGAACACCGTCGGGGTGGCCATGACGGTGACGCCGCCGGCCAGCGCCAGGTCGCACTCCCCGGCGCGCAGCGCCTGCGCGGCCAGGTGGAGGGCCACCAGCGACGACGAGCACGCCGTGTCGACGGTGACCGCCGGCCCCTCCAGCCCGAGGGTGTAGGCGACCCGCCCGGAGACCACGCTCCCGGCGGTGCCGGCGGCCAACAGGCCCTCGACCTCCGGCGGTGCCTGGCCCGCGGGCGGCGCGTAGTCCTGGTACATGGCGCCGGCGAAGACACCGGTGCGGCTGCCGCGCAGGCCGCTCGGGTCGATCCCGGCGTGCTCCAGCGCCTCCCACGAGGTCTCCAGGAGCAGGCGGTGCTGCGGGTCCACGGCCTGCGCCTCGCGCGGCGAGATGCCGAAGAACCCGGCGTCGAACTCGCCGGCCCGGTAGAGGAAGCCGCCGTTGCGGGTGTAGGTGCTGCCGGTGCGGTCCGGGTCCGGGTGGTGGATGCGGTCGGTGTCCCAGCCGCGGTCCGCGGGGAACTCGCCGATGGCGTCCCGGCCGTCGCGCACCAGCTCCCACAGCTCGTCCGGTGAGCCGACGTCGCCGGGGTACCGGCACGCCATGCCCACGATCGCGATGGGTTCCCTGGCCTGCTCCTCCAGCTCGCGCAGCCGGCCCTGGGCCTGCCTGGTGTCGGAGATCGCCTTCTTCAGGTACTCGCGGAGCTTCGCCTCGGTGGACTTCGCCTCGGTGGACATCGCCTCACTCCTTCCCGGTGGCGTCGACGAGGCGGAACAGCTCGTCATCGCTCGCACTGTCCAAATCGGGTTCGTCCGCCGCCGCGTCGACCTCGCGCCAGCGCTGGAGGACCTGCTCCAACCGCTCGGTGACCCGGCCCCGGGCGTCGGCGTCCAGCGCCACGTCCGCCAGCAGCACGTCCACCTCGTCGATCTTCGACCGGACCACGTCCGCGACCTCCGGGGCGAGCTGCGCGCGCAGGTGCTTCGCCAGCGCGGCGGGCGTGGGGTGGTCGAACACCAGGCTCGCGGGCAGCCGCAGGCCGGTGCCGGCCGCGAGCAGGTTGCGCAGCTCGACGGCGGTCAACGAGTCGAAGCCCAGGTCCAGGAAGGCCTGGTCCCGGTCGATCGCCGCGGGGTCGCGGTGGCCCAGCACCCGGGAGATCCCGGTGCGCACCACCTCCAGCAGCAGTTGGTCCTGCTCCCGCTCGCCCAGCCCGCGCACGCGGTCGGCCAGGTCGGCCACCGGTTCGGCGGCGGCCCGGCGCGGCGCGGTGGGGACCAGCCCGCGCAGCAGGGCGGGCACCTCCCCGGAGCGCGACGCGGCCCGGTCCACCGGGGCCAGGACGACCACCGGGTCCGGACCGGCCAGCGCCAGGTCGAACAGCGCGGCGCCCTCCGGGTCGGTGATGGGCAGCAGCCCGCCCCGGCGCAGCCGGTCGCGGTCGCCGCCCGACAGCCGGTCCGCCATGCCGCCGCCCGACCACGGCCCCCACACCAGCGACCGGGCGGGCAGCCCGAGGCGCGCGCGGTGGGTGGCCAGCGCGTCGAGCGCCGCGTTCGCCGCGGCGTAGTTGGCCTGGCCGGGGCCGCCCAGCAGACCCGCCACGGAGGAGAACAGCACGAACGCCTCGACCGGCCCGGCCAGCTCGTGCAGGTGCCAGGCCGCGTCCACCTTGGCCCGCAGCACGTTGTCGAACCGCTCCTCGGTGAGCGCGGTCAGCACGCCGTCGTCGAGCACCCCGGCCGCGTGCACCACGGCCGTGACCGGGTGCTCGCCCAGCAGGTCGGCCACGGCCGCGCGGTCGGACACGTCGCAGGCGACCGCCGTGACCTCGGCACCCCGGTCGGTCAGCTCCCCGACCAGCTCGGCGGGCACGCCGCGCCGACCGACCAGGACCAGTCGCCGCACGCCGTGGGCGAGCACCAGGTGCCGCGCGATCACCGAGCCGAGCGCGCCGCCCGCCCCGGTGACCAGCACCCGGCTGCCCGGCGTCCACGGGGAGCCGTCCGCCGCGACCGGCACGGCGGTCAGCCGGGGCGTGCTCGCCCGGCCCGCCCGCACGGCGACCTGCGGCTCCCCGGTGGCGGCGAGCGCGGCCAGGTCGGGTTCGGCGCCCGGTTCGGCGTCGACGAGCACGATCCGGCCGGGGTGCTCGGCCTGCGCGGACCGCACCAGCCCCCAGACCGCGGCACCGGCCGGGTCCGGTGTCTCCCGGTCGTCCACCGCCACCGCCGAGGTGGTGCGCACCACGATCGTCCCCTCGGAGCGGGTCAGCTCGTCCCGCAGCCCGAGCAGCACGGCGTTCAGCGCCTGCCGGATGTCCGAGAGGGGTTCGGCGGCCGGTTCCGGCAGCTCGACCACCCGGACGTCGGTCCGCCCGGCGTCCCGGTCCGCCAGGGGGTGCCAGGCGAGCACGTGCACCGCGTGGCCGGTCCGGGGCCGGGTGGCCAACTGGTCCGCGCTGACGGGCCGGGTGGTCAACCGGTCGACGGTCAGCACGGGCAGCCCGGCGGCGTCCACCGCGTGCAGGGTCAGCGAGTCCTCGCCGTGCCTGGTCAGCCGAACCCGCAGCAGCCGCGCGCCGGTGGCGTGCAGGTGGACGCCGGTCCAGCCGAACGGCAGGCGCAACCGGCCGTCGGCGTGCGCCGCCGGGTGCAGCGCCGCGTCCAGCAGGGCCGGGTGCAGGCCGTAGCCGTCCTGGTCCAGGGCCACCTCGGCGTACAGGTCCGCCCCGTGCCGCCAGGCGGCGCGCAGCCCCCGGAAGGTGGGCCCGTAGTCCAGGCCGCGGTCGGCCAGGTCCTCGTACAGCTCGGCCACCCCGACCGGCGTCGCACCGGCGGGCGGCCACTGGCCGATCGGCGTCGGCGTCGGGACCGGCGCGTCCACCAGGGTCGCGGTGGCGTGCGGGACCCAGTCCGCGTGCGGGTCGTCCGGCCGGGAGTGCACCCGGACCCGCGTCCGGTCGTCCGCCGAGGACACCGTCAGCTGCACCTGGCGCGGTCCGTCCAGCTCCAACGGGGTCTCGACGAGCAGTTCCTCGATGGTGGTCGCGCCGGTCCGCGCCGCCGCGTGCAGGGTCAGCTCCACCAGCGCCGCGCCGGGCAGGACCACCCGGCCGAGGACGCGGTGCTCGGCGAGCCAGCCCGGCTCGTCCGGCGTCAACCGCCCGGTGAACACCAGCGCGCCGTCCTCCGCCAGCGGCACGGCCGCGCCCAGCAGCGGGTGGTCGGCGGACTGCTGGCCGACCGCGGCCGGGACGCCGGTGACCGGCGGGCTGTCCAGCCAGTAGCGCTCGTGCTGGAACGGGTAGGTCGGCAGGTCCGCGACCCTGGCCCCGGCGAACACCGCGGCCCAGTCCGGTTCGTGCCCCGCCGAGCGCAGCGCGCCGAGCGCGGTCGTCGCGCTGCGCTCCTCGTCCTGCCCGGCGCGCAGCGCGTGCGCCACGACGCGGTCGTCCAGCACCCGCTGGGCCTGCGCCGCCAGCACGCCGTCCGGCCCCAGCTCCAGGTAGGTCGACACGGACCGGCCGTCCACCGCCGTCAGCGCGGTGTGGAAGCGGACCGGGTCGGTGACGTGCCGGAGCCAGTACCCAGGGTCGGCCATGTCGCCGTCGACCGGCTGCCCGGTCACCGTGGACAGGATCGGGATGGCCGGTTCGCCGAAGGACAGCTCACCGAGCACCTCGCGGAACCTGTCCAGCACCGGCGTCATCAGCGGCGAGTGGAACGCGTGGCTCACCCGCAGCGCCTTGGTCCGACGTCCCTGGGCGGTGAACCGGGCCGCCACCGCCTCGACGGCCTCCCGGTTCCCGGACACCACCACCGCGTCCGGGCCGTTGACGGCCGCGAGGCCCACCTCGTCGTCCAGCAGGGGCAACACTTCATCCTCGGTGGCCTGCACGGCGATCATCGCGCCACCCTCCGGCAGGGCCGCCATCAACCTGCCCCGTACCGCCACCAACCGCGCCGCGTCCTTGAGGGAGAAGACCCCGGCGACGTGCGCCGCCGCGATCTCCCCCACCGAATGACCCACCAACCAGTCCGGCTTGATCCCCCACGACTCGTAGAGCCGGAACAACGCCGTCTGCACCACGAACAACCCGGCCTGCGCGTAATCCGTGCGGTCCAACAACTCCGGGTGCTCGGCCAGCACGGTGCGCACGGGCAGCGGTACCCAGTCCGCCAGTTCGGCGTCCACGGCGTCCAGCGCCGCGTCCCACGCTTCGGCGAACGCCGGATATGCCGCGTAGAGCCCCTGCCCCATCCCGACCCGCTGACCACCCTGACCCGAGAACAGGTAGGCCAGACCACCGGGGCGCGCGGTCACACTCTCACCGCTCTCGGCGAACTCCTCCAGCCCCGCCAGCAACTCCTCCCGATCCGCACCGACCACAGCGGCCCGCAACGGGAACGCCGTGCGCGTCGTGGCCAGGGAGAAACCGACATCCACCGGCGGCACGTCCGGGCGCTCACGCAGGAACGCGGCGATCCGCTCCGCCTGCGCCCGCAACGCCGGCACCGTCCGCGCGGACAGCACCAACGGCACGGTCGCGGTCGGTGGGGTGGTCCGCTCCTCGGCCGCCTCCTCCGCCTGCTCCACGATCACGTGGGCGTTGGTGCCGCTGATCCCGAACGACGACACCCCCGCCCGACGAGGACGACCCACCTCCGGCCACGGCCGCGCCTCCGACAACAACCGCACCGCACCCGACTCCCAATCCACCTCCGAACTCGGCCGATCCACGTGCAACGTCCTCGGCAACACACCGTGCCGCATCGCCTGCACCACCTTGATCACACCCGCCACACCCGCAGCGGCCTGCGTATGACCGAAATTCGACTTCACCGACCCCAACCACAACGGACCACCGGAACGCCGCCCATAAGTCGCCAACAACGCCTGCGCCTCAATCGGATCACCCAACGTCGTACCCGTCCCGTGACCCTCCACCACGTCCACATCGGACGGACCGAGCCCGGCGGCGGCCAACGCCGCCCGGATCACCCGCTCCTGCGACGGACCGTTCGGCGCGGTCATCCCGTTGCTCGCACCGTCCTGGTTCACCGCGCTGCCCCGGATCACCGCCAGTACCCGACGCCCGTTGCGCCGCGCGTCGGACAGCCGCTCCAGCAGGAGCAGCCCGACGCCCTCGGACAGGCCGGTGCCGTCGGCGGCGTCGGCGAACGACTTGGAGCGCCCGTCCGCCGCCAGGTTGCCCTGCCTGCCGAACTCCGCGAACGTCTCCGGGGTGGCCATCACCGTGACGCCGCCGGCCAGCGCGAGGGAGCACTCCCCGCTCCGCAGCGCCTGCGCCGCCAGGTGCATCGCCACCAACGACGACGAGCACGCGGTGTCGATGCTCATCGCCGGTCCCTCCAGGCCGAGCACGTAGGACAGGCGGCCGGACAGCACGCCGCCCGCGTTGGCCGCGCCGAGCACGTCCTCGTAGCCGCCGGCGGTACCGGTGAACCGGGCGCTGTAGTCCCGGTACATGGAGCCGGCGAACACGCCGGTGGCGGTGCCGCGCAGGGACGCCGGGTCGATGCCCGCGCGTTCCACGGCCTCCCACGCGGTCTCCAGCAGCAGCCGCTGCTGCGGGTCGATGGCCACGGCCTCGCGGGGCGAGATGCCGAAGAACGCGGGGTCGAAGTCGGCCGCGCCGGCGAGGAAGCCGCCGCGCCCGGTGGGGACGGTGTCCAGGGTCGGCCAGTTCCGGTCCGCCGGGAACGCCGACAGCCCTTCCCGCCCGGCCGCGAGCAGCTCCCACAGCTGCTCGGGGTCGTGCACGTCGCCGGGGAACCGGCAGGCCATGCCGATGATGGCGACGGGTTCGTCGGCGGCGGACCCGGCGGTGGGCCCGGCGGTCGGCGCGGTCGGCGCGGCTGGCGCGACGCCCAGGGTGGCGAGCAGGAACCCGGCCAGCGCCGCGGGGGTGGGGTGGTCGAACACCAGCGTGGCGGGCAGTCGTGCGTCGATCGCCCTGGACAGCCGGTTGCGCAGCTCGACCGAGGTCAGCGAGTCGAACCCGAGGTCGCGGAACGCCTGGTCGGCGGGCACGGCGGCCGGGTCGGCGTGGCCGAGGATGTTCGCCACGTGGCCGCGCACCACGTCGAGCAGCGCGGCGTGCCGCCGCGGTTCGGTGAGCGCGCGCAGCCGGTCGGCCAGGTCGGTGGCGTCGCCGGGGACGGCCCGGCGACGGGCGGGCGGCACGAGGCCCCGCAGCAGCACCGGCACCTCCTCGGCGGTGCGCAGCGCGGCCAGGTCCAGCGGCGTGACGGCCAGCACCGGCCGGTCGGCGGCCACGGCGGCGTCGAAGGCCGCCAGGCCGGCCCCGGTGTCGAGCGCGGCGAGGCCGTCGCGGGCCAGCCGGGCGTGGTCGGTGCCGTCGAGGTGGCCGGTCATCCCGCTGGCCTGCGCCCACAGCCCCCAGGCGAGCGAGGTCGCGGGCAGCCCGAGGTCGCGGCGGTGGCGGGCCAGGGCGTCGAGCGCCGTGTTGGCCGCCGCGTAGTTGGCCTGGCCGGCGCTGCCGATCAGGCCGGCCAGCGAGGAGTAGAGCACGAAGGCGTCCAGGTCGCCGGTCAGGTCGTGCAGGTGCCAGGCGGCGTCCACCTTGGCCCGCAGCACCCGGTCGACCTGCTCGTGGGTCAGCTCGGTGAAGGTCGCGTCGTCGAGCACCCCGGCGGTGTGGACCACGGCGGTCGGCGGCCGGTCGAGGTCGGCCAGCAGCGCCCGCACGGCCTCGCGGTCCGCCACGTCGCAGGCCGCCACGCGCACCGCCGCGCCCAGCCCGGTCAGCTCGTCGGCCAGTTCCCGGGCGCCAGGGGCGTCCGGGCCGCGCCGGCCGGCCAGCACCAGGTGCCGGACGCCGTGCTCGCGGACCAGGTGCCGGGCCAGGGCCGCGCCGAGCACGCCGGTGCCCCCGGTGATCAGCACGACGCCGTCCGGCCGCCACCCGGCAGCGGGGGCGGCGGGTGCGGTGAGCCGGGCCAGTCGGGGCACCAGCGCGGTGGCCGCGTCGGCGTCCCGGACGGCGAGCTGCGGCTCCCCGGTCGCGGCCACCCGCGCGAGGTCGGTCCCGGTGGGCGCGTCCACCAGCACGATCCGCCCGGGGTTCTCCGACTGGGCGGAGCGGAGCAGCCCCCAGACCGCGGCGGCGGCCGGGTCCACCCGGTCCCCCGGTGCGGCGGCCACCGCGTGCCGCGTGGTCACCACGAGGGTGGAGTCGGCGAACCGGTCCTCGGCGAGGAACCGCCGGACCGCGTCGAGGGCCTGCCCGACGACCTGCCGCACGGCCGTCGCGGGGTCGGCGTCGGCGGCGGGCGCGTCCCAGCGGACCAGCGGGCCGGGCCGGTCGTCGTCCAGCGCGGACACGACGGCCGCGGTGCTCCCCGGCACGGCCACCGGCCGCCAGGTCTCCTCCAGCAGCAGGTCGCCGCCGGGCACGCGGGTGGTGAACGGCTCGGCGGGCCGGGTGGTGAGCGAGTCCGCGGTGAACACCGGCTGCCCCGCCGGGTCGGTGGCGCGCACCGCGACCGCGCCCTCCCCGGCCGGGGTGAGCCGGACCCTCAGCCGGGTCGCCCCGACCGCGTGCAGCCGCACGCCGTGCCAGCTGAACGGCAACCGGACGCCGTCGGTGAAGTCCTCGTGCGCGAACAGGTGCAGCGCGGCGTCGAGCAGCGCCGGGTGGATGCCGAAGCCCTCGTCCGGCTCGGCGGGCAGCTCCACCTCCGCGCACAGCTCGTCGCCGAGGCGCCAGGCGGCGGTGAGGCCCTGGAAGGCGGGCCCGTACCGCAGGCCGCGACCGGCCAGCTCGGCGTAGGCGCCGGTGACGTCCACGGGCCGCGCGTCGGCCGGTGGCCACTGGTCGGTGTCGGCGGGTTCCGGGCGCTGCCCGCCGCTCAGCACGCCGACGGCGTGCAGCACCCACGGCTCGTCCTCGGCGCGGGAGTGGACGGTCACCGTCGCCCGGCCGTCCCCGTCGCGGTGCGCGTCGACCTGGAGCCGGCGCGGCTCGGTCAGGTCCAGGGGCGCTTCGACGACCAGCTCGTCCACGGTCGGCAGGCCGAGGTGGTCCCCGGCGTGCACGGCCAGTTCGACGAGGGCCGCGCCCGGCAGGACGACGGTGTCGCCCACCGCGTGGTCGGCGAGCCACGGGTGGGTCGCCAGGCCGACCCGACCGGTCAGCAGCACGCCGTCGCCGGTCGCCGCGGGGAGCGCGGCGGTGAGCAGCGGGTGGCCGGTGGCGTCGAGGCCCAGGCCGGCGGGGTCGCCGCCGGCCTGGTCGGTGTCGAGCCAGAACCGGCGGCGCTGGAACGCGTAGCCGGGCAGCGGCACGCGGGCGGCGTCCGGCCCGAGCACGGCGGTCCAGTCGACGGCCACGCCCCGGCTGTGCGCCCGGCCGACGGCGGTGAGCCACTGGCGCTGGTCGCCGTGGTCGCGGCGCAGGGTGCCCAGCGCGGCCACCGGGGCGTCCGCCAGGGTGTCCTCGATGGCGGCCACCAGCACCGGGTGCGTGCTCACCTCGATGAACACGGCCGACCTGAGGTCGTCCACGACGGCTCGCGCGGTGTCGGCGAACAGCACGGGCCGCCGCAGGTTGCGGTACCAGTACCCGGCGTCCAGCCCGGCGGTGTCGACCGGTCCGCCGGTGACCGTGGAGTAGAACGGGACCCCGGCGGACACCGGCGCGACGCCGGACAGCCCGGTGTGCAGCGGGTCGGCGATCCGCTCGACCTGCGCGCTGTGCGAGGCGTAGTCCACGGGCAGCAACCGGTGCCGGACGCCGTCGCGCTCGCACCGGGCGGCCACCTCGGCGAGCACGTCGGGCGCGCCGGCCACGACCACGGAGGCGGGTCCGTTGACCACCGCGACGTCGGCGCCCGCGGCCAGTTCGGCGGCCCGCTCGGCGGACACCGCCAGGGACAGCATGCCGCCCAGGCCGCTGAGCTCGCGGGCGATCAGGCCGCTGCGCAGCGCCACGACCCGCGCCCCGTCTGCGACGGTCAGCGCACCGGCCACCACCGCCGCCGCGATCTCGCCCTGCGAATGACCCACCACCGCCGACGGCTCCACACCCACCGAACGCCACAACGCCGCCAACGCCACCATCACCGCGAACGACACCGGCTGCACCACATCCACCCGGTCCAACCCCGGCGCACCCGGCACACACCGCACCACATCCACCACAGACCAACCCACGAAGGACGACAACGCCGCATCACACTCGACCAACGCGTCCCGGAACACCGGCAACCCCAACAACCCCGCCGCCATCCCCACCCACTGCGCCCCCTGACCCGGGAACACGAACACCACGCGACCGGGCCGGACCCGGTGCACGTCGGCGCGCCCGTCGGCCACGGCGGCCAGCTCGGCCGGCAGGGTGTCCCGGTCGCCGGCCACCGCGGCCCGGTGGTCGAACCGGTCCCGGCCGGTGACCAGCGAGAAGGCCACGTCCGCCGGGTGCGGGTCCGGGAACCGGGCGACGTGCTCGGCCAGCCTCGCGGCCTGCGCCCGCACCGCCTCCTCGCTGTGCCCGGACAGCACCCACGGCACGACGGCCGGCAGGTCGCGGGGCCCGGCCGGCTCGGGCTCCGGGGCCTGCTCCAGGATGACGTGCGCGTTGGTGCCGCTGATGCCGAACGACGACACCCCGGCCCGACGCGGCCGACCGACCTCCGGCCACGGCCTCGACTCGGTCAGCAGCTCCACGCCGCCCGCCGACCAGTCCACCTCGGGCGTCGGCTCGTCCACGTGGATGGTCCTGGGCAGGACGCCGTGGCGCATCGCCTGCACCACCTTGATCACGCCGCCGACGCCGGCCGCCGCCTGCGTGTGGCCGATGTTCGACTTCACCGACCCCAACCACAGCGGGCGGTCGGCGGGCCGACCGCGACCGTAGGTCGCCAACAACGCCTGCGCCTCGATCGGATCACCCAACGGCGTACCCGTACCGTGCGCCTCCACCACGTCCACATCGGACACCGACAACCCCGCCGACGCCAACGCACCCAGGATCACCCGCTGCTGCGACGGCCCGTTGGGGGCGCTGAGCTGGCTGCTCTTGCCGTCCTGGTTGACCGCGCTGCCCCGGATGAGGGCCAGCACCGGGTAGCCGAGCCGCCGCGCGTCGGACAGCCGGGCGAGGACGAGCGTGCCGACGCCCTCCGACCAGCTCGTGCCGTCGGCGGCCTTGGCGAAGGACTTGCACCGGCCGTCCGGCGCCAGGCCCCGCTGCCTGCTGAAGTCGATGAAGAAACCCGGGGTGGACAGCACCGCGACGCCGCCGGCGAGCGCCAGCCCGCACTCCCGGCCGCGCAGCGCCTGCACCGCCAGGTGCATCGCCACCAGCGAGGACGAGCACGCCGTGTCGACGGTGACCGCCGGTCCCTCCAGGCCGAGGGTGTAGGAGATGCGGCCGGAGGCGACGCTGAGCTGGTTGCCGGTGACCAGGTAGCCGTCGGCGGCGGCGACCGTCGGGTTCAGCAGGCTGGGGCCGTACTCCTGCGCCATGACGCCGACGAACACGCCGGTGTCGCTGCCGCGCAGCGTGCCGGGCGCGATGCCGGCGTCCTCCAGCGCCGAGTACGCGGACTCCAGCAGCAGCCGCTGCTGCGGGTCCATGGCCTGCGCCTCGCGCGGCGAGATGCCGAAGAACTCGGCGTCGAACTCGTCGGCGTCGTGCAGGAAACCGCTCTCCCGCAGGTAGGAGGTGCCCGGCCGGTCCGGGTCCGCGTCGTAGAGGGCGTCGAGGTCCCAGCCCCGGTTGGTGGGGAAGTCGGTGACCGCGTCCCGCCCTTCGGCGACCAGCTCCCAGAGGTCGTCCGGGTCGCGCACGTCGCCGGGGTAGCGGCAGCTCATGCCGACGACGGCGATGGGCTCACCGGCCGCGTCGTCCAGCTCGCGGATGCGGCTGCGCGCCTGCTTGAGCTGCACGGTGACCTTGTTGAGGTAGTCGCGCAGCTTCTCGGCTTCCGCCACGGTGGTACACCTTCCTCGTGCTCGTGCGGGCTGGGTGCTCGTGCGGCCGGGTTGCTCGTGCGGGCCGGGTGCTCGTGCGGGCCGGGCGGGGCCCGGTGCGGTCAGGCCGTCGCCGCCGTGCCGACGGGCCGGGGGTCGCCCGTGTCCAGGACCTCGGCCAGGTGCAGGGCGGCGTGCAGGTGCAGGCGGTTGTCGCCCAGCGGGCTGCCGCGCAGCCGCTCGGCCTTCTTCACCCGGTACAGCACGGTGTTCTTCGCGACGTGCAGGCGCCGGGCGGCGACCGCGGGGCTGCGGTCCTCGTCGAGGTAGCTCTTGAGCGTCGCCCGGAGCACCCGCGCGGACGGGGTGTCCGCGCCCAGCGGCCCGAGCTGCCGCGCCACGAAGGCCGCCGCCGCGGTCTCGTCGGCCGCCAGGAGCGCGACGAACTCCAGGTCGCGGTACTCGTGCACCGCGGACGCGCCGGAGCGCGCCCCGATCCGGGCGGCGGTCACGGCCTGGAGGTGCGAGGCGCGCAACCCGGCGAGCCCGGCGGCCGGCAGCCCGACCGCCGCGCGCACGTCCTCGGGCAGCGGCACGTCGGCCAGCCCCGTGCCCGTCGCCGGTTGCGCGCCCCACGCCCACAGCCCCGCGGCACCGGCCGGGATGAGCAGCGTCGCCGCGCACCCCGCGCGGCCGAGGAGGCGCAGCGCGGCCAGCTCCAGGTCGGCGTCGCGCCGGTCGGCGCGCTCGGACCACACCAGCACGGCGAGGTGCTGCCGGGTCACGTCGTAGCCGAGCCGGCGGGTGGCCCGGTCCTCGGGCACCGGTTCGCCGCGCAGCACGCCGCGCACCAGCTCGCGGCGCTGTGCGACCAGCCCGCCGCGCCACCTCTCCCGCTCCCGCAGGAACCGGGTGGACACCAGCCTGCACAGGGTCTCCACCGCGTCGAACAGCGCCTCGGACAGCTCGCACATCACCGCCACCGGCTGGTGCTCCTCGTCCAGCCGGCCGCACCTGCCCATCAGGTCCCGGGTGATCCGGGCGTGCGCCATGCGGACGAGGGCCAGCGAGCCGTCCAGCTCGAAGCCGCGCTCCACGTGGGTGCGCACCGCCGCCTCGACGCCCTCGGTGAGCGGCGCGGGCAGCCGCCGCGCCCCGCTCAGCCGCAGCGCGCACCACAGCGCGATGATCTCCAGGAACGCGTGGTCCTCCCGGGTGAGGCGGGTGTCGCCGCACTCGGCCAGCTCGCGGGTGATGGCCGTCCGCAGGCCGAGCGCGGTGGACACGGCCCAGCCGACCCCGTCCCGCCCGCAGTGGGTGGCCGCCTCCTCGATCACCTCGGAGCGGCAGGCGGTCTGGCCCGCCGCCCCGGGCGCCGCGGACAGCAGCAGCCTCGCGGTGTTCGTCATCCCACTCCCTAGAAGGCGCGTTCGGCGACGAACGCGGTGAGCCCCTGGTCGTCGCCGGCGCGCAGCAGCGCGCACAGCGCGCGCAGGCCGGCGGCCAGCCGGTCGATCTCCTCGTCGGTGACGTGCACCGAGGGCTGCAACCGCAGCGTGTTCGGCGCGCTGCCGGTGGGGAACAGCCGGACGCGGTGCTCGTGCAGCAGGTAGCCGCTGGCCAGGAAGCCGAACTGGCCCGCGGCCTGGAGCTGCGCGGCGAGGGCGGAGCCCGAGGTGGACAGGTCGCCGAACTCGACGCCCTGGAGCAGGCCGGGGCCGCGGACGTCGACGAGGATCTCGGGGTAGTCCGCCCGCACCGACCGCAACGCCCCGGCCAGCCGCGCGCCGCGCTCGCGCACCCGGCGGTAGAGCGCCCCGCCGTCGGCCTCCAGCAGCTCCAGCACGGCGGCGGCCACCGAGGTGGACAGGCCGTCCTTGGCGAAGGTCGAGCTGTGCACCATCTCGAACTCGGGCCGGTACCGGGAGGCCCGCACGAGGGTCACCGAGAGCTTGGCGAGCCCGCCGCCCAGGCTCTTGGACAGCACGTAGTAGTCGCCGAGCAGCTCCTGCTGGGCGGAGGCGAAGAAGGTGCCGCTGCGGCCCATGCCGCTCTGCACCTCGTCCACGACGACCGGGCAGCCGAACTCGGCGGCCAGCGCCTGCACCTGCTTGGCGAACTCGGTGGTGAGCGGCACGATGCCGCCCTCGCCCTGCACCGGTTCCAGCAGCAGCGCGCAGAAGACCGGGGCGTCGCGCCGCACGACCTCGACCCGCGCGCCGGTGGTCCGCAGGTCGTACGCGACGACGCGGGCGTCCTCGAACACCGCCCGCAGCGCCTCCGGGTCGTTGGCCGGGGCGAAGGTCGCCTGCGCGGCCAGCGAGGAGAACGGCAGCCGGTAGTCCCCGTTGTGGGTGAGCTGGCTGGTGCCCACCAGCTTGCCGTGGAACCCGCCGCTCAGCGCGAGGAGCCGGGGCGGGGTGGCGAGAGCGGCCTCGTTGCGCTCGCGGACCGCCGCCACCACCTCGTCGAGCCCGGTCCCGGCGGGCAGCCCCAGCGCGGAGGCGTCGACCTCCGCCGGCGCGGCGGCCAGCGCGGCGGCGACGTGCTCCTCGACCTCGGCGCGCAGCGCGCCCTCCCGCATCCGGCGGTCCAGCTCGGCGTGCTTCACCGCGACCTCGACGCCCTCGGCGCCGCTGTTGGCGAAGACCCCGAAGTACGGCTCGTCGGTGTCGAACTCCCGGTGCAGGACGCGGTTCAGCGCGTGCACGACCTCGTTCGCCCGGGGGCGCAGCGACAGCGGCGTCAGCACGGGGGCGTCACGGCGGAGCAGGTCCGTGAGGTGGGCGACCAGGACCGGGTGGTTGTGGCCCAGCAGCAGCGCCCCGTACCCGCCGAGGAAGTCCGCCACCGGCACCTCGGTCCCGTCCACCCCCTTCGCGAACAGCGTGTTGCCGGTGGCCCGCACGTATTCCACGTCCAGGCCGACTTCGCCCGTCGCCTGGTGCAGGGCGCCGTCGACCAGTTCGTTGACTTGGGACGTCATGGCCCTCTCTTTCCCCTCGGCCTGAGTTCATTCTTTCCGACCGGCTTAACTGCTCACTAATCCACCGCTAACGCCTGCGGGGCGTTAGCGGTGGATTAGCGGGCGGTTATCGCCGGAACCGGTCCGGACTTTAACCTTGCCCCAGCGGGACACATTCCCGACACAGAGGAGCGGGAAATGTTCAGAGAGGATCTGTGGATGTTCGCCGAAATCCAGAAGAAGTACACGGAAGCGTTCAACGCGGGGGACGTCGACGGGGTGCTGGCCACCTTCGTCGACGACGGGGCCACCGTGGTCGAGCCGGGCCTGGCCCTGCCCAAGAGCGGTGACCTTCGCGAGGCGCTGGCCGGGTACTTCGCCGAGTCCAAGCCGCAGGTCCACTTCGAGTTCGTGCACACCTACCTGGCCGGCGACGTGGCCCTGGCGGTCACCGAGTGGTCGCTGGACGAGCTCGGCCCGGACGGCGCCCGCCACACGCAGAGCGGGCGGGCCACCGACGTGCTGGTGCGCGACCCGGAGGGCGGGTGGAAGTTCGCCATCGACAACCGCTTCGGC